>JAQGII010000326.1 GCA_028291305.1 Caulobacteraceae bacterium | reverse complement strand
GGCCCCATGGCGGCCCGGTGGTCGCCGTGGAGGGCCGTGTGGACGGGACCCTGACCTTCCCGGGCCGGGGGACGAGGGGCTTCGGCTACGACCCGATCTTCATCCCCCGGGGCGGGGCGCTGACCTTCGGCGAGATGGAGCCGGACGCCAAGGACGCCATCAGCCACCGCGCCCTGGCCTTCGCTCGGCTCAAGGCGGCGCTGTTTGACTGACCTAGCTCCCCTCGGCCTCTACGTCCACTGGCCCTATTGCGCGCGCATCTGCCCCTACTGCGACTTCAACGTGGCGCTCGACCGCCGCGCGGGGGAGGCGGGGGCCCTGGCCCAGGCCATACTGGACGACCTGCAGGCGCAGGCGGCGCTGGTCGGCCCGCGCCGGCTGGTGTCGATCTTCTTCGGCGGCGGCACCCCCTCGCTGATGGACCCCGAACAGACGGGCCGGATCATCGCCGCCGCCAAGGCCCTGTGGCCGGCGGCCCCGGACCTGGAGATCACCCTGGAAGCCAATCCCACCGACGCCGAGGCCGGCCGCTTCGCCGCCTTCGCCGCGGCCGGGGTCGGCCGGCTGTCCCTGGGGGTGCAGGCGCTCGACGACGCCTCCCTCGCCTTCCTCGGCCGCAACCACGGGGCCGAGGAGGCCCGCCGGGCCGCCGGTATGGCCGCGGCCCTGTTCCCGCGCCTGTCGCTGGACCTGATCTATGCCCGGCCGGGGCAGACGCCGCAGCTGTGGGCCGAGGAGCTGAAGGCCGCCATCGCCCTGGGTCCCGAACACCTCTCGCCCTATCAGCTGACCATCGAGGCGGGCACGGCGTTCGACCGGGCGCTGCGCCGGGGCGCCTTCGCCGCCGCCGACCCCGACCTGGCCGCCCGTCTTTACGAAACCACCCAGGAGGTGCTGGCCCAGGCGGGATTCGCGGCCTACGAGGTGTCCAACCACGCCAGGGGCGCCGCCGCCCGCTCGCGCCACAACCTGGTCTACTGGCGCGGCCAGGACTACCTCGGGGTAGGGCCGGGCGCCCACGGCCGGCTGACGCTCGAGGAGGGGCGGGTGGCGACCGAGACGGCCCGCGCCGTTCCCGCCTACATCGCCCGGGTGCGCGACACGGGGACCGGGATCGAGACGCGCGAGGCGCTGAACCCGCTCGAGGCGGCCGAGGAGCGCCTGCTCCTGGGTCTGCGGGTGGACGAGGGCGTGCCCCTGGCCGACCTGGCGGCGCTACCGCTGGCGCGGCTGGCCGATCTGCAGGCGGGCGGTTTTGTCCGTGTGGCGGACGGCCGGATCATCGCCACGGCGCAGGGCCGGCCGGTGCTCGACCGGGTGATCGCGGAGCTGGTCATCTAACCTCTGCGCCGGGATGAGCGCAGTTTATGTGGAACACACCGCACACCCCGGGTCCGCCGACAGCCGCACCGTGCGGCTCTCGCCGTCCAGGGCGTCGTAGACCCACAGGCGGCCGTTGAGCGGCTCGCCCGCGCCGACGATCAGCTTGATCGTCTCCAGCGCCATCATCGATCCGACCACCCCGGCCAGGGCGCCCACGACGCCGACCACCGAGCAGGTTTCCGCCTCGGGGGGGATCTCGGGCACCAGGCACTGGTAGCAGGGCTGGCGCCCGGCCAGGGGCCGACCGCGAGTCAGGCCGGCGCCGAACACCCCCACCTGGCCGCTCCAGCGGCCGATGGCCCCCGACACCAGGGGCTTGCCCTCGGCCACGCAGGCGGCGTTGACGGCGAAGCGAACCGCGAAGTCGTCGGTGCCGTCCAGCACCACGTCGTAGCCGCGCACCAGGGCGGCGGCGTTGTCGGCGTCCAGGGCCAGCGGCAGCGGTTCGATGTCGATCTCCGGATTGAGGGCCGACAGCCGCAGGCCGGCGCTGAGCGCCTTGCCCCGGCCGAGGTCCTCCACGCCGTACAGCACCTGGCGCTGCAGGTTGGACAGGGCCACCGTGTCGGGGTCCAGCAGGCCCAGCGCCCCCACCCCCGCCGCCGCCAGATAGAGGGCGGCCGGCGCGCCCAGTCCGCCGACGCCGACGATCAGCACCCGGGCCGCCTTCAGCTTCTGCTGGCCGGGGCCGCCGATCTCGCGCAGCACCAAGTGGCGCGCGTAGCGTTCGACCTCCTGATCGCTGAAACCCATGTGCGGCCCGATCCCAATACCAGAGGCCCCCTATATGGCCCGCACAGCCGCCCGCGTCAGTGGGAATAGCGCTCCGCCCGCGCCGACTTGATGGCCGCCTCCAGCGCATCGGCGAAATCCATGCGCTCCTGCGGGCTGAGCCGCCCGGCCAGGACCACGCTCCTGCCGGACAGGTGCAGGCTGACCCGCGTCTCCGGCTCGCCGCGCATGTCCACGCTGACCCGGGTGAAGGCGGTGGGCGAGCGCCAGACCGTGCGCCGGCGGCGGCCGATCTCGTGCGTCACATGCACCTCGTCCGACGACACCTGCACCCGTTCGCTGTGGCGCGCCTGCCGGTAGCTCACATGGAAGGCGATCAGCACCGCCAGGAAGTCCAGCCCGAGGAAGATCGGCACCGGCTTGGCCCCCATGGCCAGGAACAGCGTCCCCACCGCCAGGTTGACGACCGCCAGGGCGCCCAGCAGCAGATAGAGCCCGGCCTTGGGCAAGGACCGGGTCGGGGTCAGGACCGCGTCCATGTGCAGGCGCGAGGGCATGGCGCCAGGATACATCGTCATCCTCGGACAATCGCTGCGCGATTTCCGAGGATGACGCTGGGAGAGAACCCCGCCATCCTGCGCCCATGCCCGCCGCCAAAGCCGTCCCGAAGACCTCGTCCCGCCCCTCCGCCAAGGCGGAAGCCGCGCGGGTGCAGGAAATCTTCGACCGGTTCGCCGCCAAGGACGACCATCCCAGGACCGAGCTGAACTACTCCAGCCCTTTCACCCTGCTGGTGGCGGTGGCCCTGTCGGCCCAGGCCACGGACGTGTCGGTGAACAAGGCGACGGCCAGCCTGTTCCCCGACGCCGACACCCCGGCCAGGATGGCGGCGCTGGGGGTCGAGGGGCTGATGCCCTACATCCAGTCGATCGGCCTTTACCGGACCAAGGCCAGGAACGTGATCGCCACGGCCAACATCCTGCTCGACCGGTATGGCGGGCAGGTCCCGCTGGACCGCGAGGCGCTGATGGCGTTGCCGGGGGTCGGGCGCAAGACCGCCAGCGTGGTCCTCAACGAACTGGACATCGAGCCGGCCATCGCCGTGGACACCCACGTGTTCCGCGTCGCCCACCGGCTGAAGATTGCCGATGGCGCCACGCCCGACAAGGTCGAGGCCCAGCTGATGGCGGTCGTGCCGGGGCCCTACCTGACCCGCGCCCACCACTGGCTGATCCTGCACGGCCGCTACACCTGCGTCGCCCGCCGGCCCAAGTGCGAACAGTGCATCGTCGCCGACCTCTG
Source organism: Caulobacteraceae bacterium (assembly GCA_028291305.1). GTDB lineage: Bacteria > Pseudomonadota > Alphaproteobacteria > Caulobacterales > Caulobacteraceae > BOG-938. The sequence continues at coordinate 1,436 of JAQGII010000326.1, read as the reverse complement.
CCCCAGCCGCGAGCTGTTCATCGGCGGCTAGAGCCTTTCCGGTTCAAATGGAATCATTTGAACCGGATAAAAAGGCTCTAAATCCTAGCGTTAGAGCACGTCGGGCGGCGAAACCGGCATCCACTTTCGCCTGACGTGCGCTAGCGCGGCGGGAACACCGCCTTCAGCGCCTTGGCCAGTTCCGCCTGCCAGATCAGCGGCGCATGGCCGGAATAGGTGACCTCCAGCTTGCAGGGGGTGCCCGAAGCCGAGGCCAGGCTGCAGATCTGCCGCGACCCCCTCAGGAAGGGGCCCTCGTAGGCGCCGGCGGTCATCTGCAGGTGCAGGCGCCGGCCGGAGCGGAACGGCGGCTCCGACAGGCCGGACACCGAAAACGCCGCCACGTTGCTGGCGGTGGTCGGATCGCGCAGGGCCGCCTGCACCGCCCAGTCGCCGCCGTTGTCGGTGCCGAACAGCAGGCGCCGGCCGGCGTCATGCGTGACGTGGAAGCGGCGCTCCAGCATCGGCAGCGCCTCGCGCTGCACGAACATGGCGTGGCGGCTGTAGGCGTCCGGGTCATGGCCGCGCAGGTATTCGCCGCCGTTGGTCCCCGACCAGAGCGCCGCCACGGCCACCGGCCGGATCTCCCGCCGCTCGATCATGGCGTCGATCATGGCCACGTAGGGGGCGATGGCCTGGCCGTCCGCGGTGATCACCGCCGGCCAGCCGCCGGTGGGCGGGGCTCCCGGCGGCGTATAGACCGTGACCTTGCGCGGGCCGCCGAGCGCGGCGCTGTCGACCTCGACCACCTCCAGCTTGCCCTTCAGCGTCGCGTTGGACGGCGGGGCGGGCGGCGCCAGCGGGCCGCGATAGACCAGGGTCGTCCCGTCCGGGCGGCCGGCCAGGCCGATCTCGAAGATCGACCGGTCCAGCTGCGGCGCCTGGTAGCTTGCGCCCCACAGCGAGCCGACGGTGGACATCGGCGCCAGGCCCTCCTGGATCGTGCCGGTCAGGCGCGCCTCGGCGGTCGGCGACCGGGCGGCGATGTTCAGCGTCTGGCCGTCGATCCAGTAGACCAGGTCCGACCCGCCCAGGCGCCGCTCCGCCTCCGCATAGAGGAAGGCCAGCGGGGCGCGGCAGAACAGGGCGCCGGGCTTGGGCCCGCAGTCGGGGATGAAGGCCGAGCGCACGATCTGCGTCGATTGCTTGGGCGCCTGGGCCTGAGCCGTCGAGGCCAGCGACAGGAACAGCGCGACGCTGAGATATCGACTGGTTTCGCCCGGCATGCCGCACTCCTGGCGCCCGGCTTCGCAGGCCCATGGCGCGGCGGGACCCTGGCCCGACAGCGCCGGCAAAATCAAGGCGCCCGACCCGGCCTCATGCGCGAGACATCGACCACCCGTTCTGCTCACGCCGGCGACCCGGAGGGCGGCGCCCGAGCAGTCAAGGCCGGAGCC
>JAQGII010000232.1 GCA_028291305.1 Caulobacteraceae bacterium | reverse complement strand
GGCTCCTGCGCCGCGGCCTTCACCTCGGCGGCCGGCTCGCGCAGGCTGGAGAAGAAGGCCTGCCACGAGGCCTCGACCGAACTCGGGTCCGTCGCCCATTTGGCGTAGAGCGCTTCCACGAAGGCGGCGTTGCCGCCGTACAGGAAGGAGGTCTCGGTCAGCACCTGGTTCAACCGGCCGGAATCGTCCGCCATGATCTTCGATCCTTCGGGCGGTCCGCCTTCACGCGGCGGGCCGTCGCCTTTTCCTACTCTTCGGCGCCGGAACTAAGGCTTTCGCCTCAGCCCTTGAGCACGTCCAACAGCGTCTGTCCCAAGGCCGCGGGAGAGGGCGAAACACGGATGCCCGCCGACTCCATGGCCGCGATCTTGTCTTCCGCGCCGCCCTTGCCGCCCGAGATGATCGCCCCGGCGTGGCCCATGCGCCGGCCCGGAGGCGCGGTGCGGCCGGCGATGAAGCCGACCATGGGTTTTTTTATCTTGGAATGCTTAATGAAGTCGGCCGCGTCCTCTTCGGCCGAGCCGCCGATTTCGCCGATCATGATGATCGATTGGGTCTCGGGGTCGGCCAGGAACATCTCGAGCACGTCGATGAACTCCGTGCCCTTGACCGGGTCGCCGCCGATGCCGACGGCGGAGGTCTGGCCGAGGCCCACGTTGGTGGTCTGGAACACAGCTTCATAGGTAAGGGTGCCCGAGCGCGAAACAACGCCGACCGAGCCCTTCTTGAAGATATTCCCCGGCATGATGCCGATCTTGCACTCGCCGGGGGTCATCAGACCGGGGCAGTTGGGCCCGATCAGCCGCGACTTGGAGCCCTGCAGCGAACGCTTCACCTTAACCATGTCCTGCACCGGGATGCCCTCGGTGATGCAGACGATCAGCGGCACATCGGCGTCGATGGCCTCCAGGATCGAGTCGGCGGCGAAGGCCGGGGGCACATAGATGACCGAGGCGTCGGCCCCGGTGGCGTGCATGGCCTCGCCGACCGTGTCCCACACCGGCAGGCCGATATGGGTCTGGCCGCCTTTGCCGGGGGTCACGCCGCCCATCATCTTGGTGCCGTAGGCGATGGCCTGTTCGGAGTGGAAGGTGCCCTGCGCCCCCGTGAAGCCCTGGCAGATCAGCTTGGTGTTCTTGTTGATCAGGATCGACATGGACTTACGCAGCCCCCTTCACAGCCGCGACTACCTTTTGGGCAGCGTCGGACAAATCGTTGGCGGCGATGACGTTGAGGCCGGAGTCGCGGATGATGGCCTTGCCCTGTTCGACGTTGGTGCCTTCCAGCCGCACCACCAGGGGGACCTGCAGGCCCACCTCCTTGACCGCGGCGATCACGCCCTCGGCGATGATGTCGCAGCGCATGATGCCGCCGAAGATGTTGACCAGGATGCCCTTCACGTTGAGGTCCGAGGTGATGATCTTGAAGGCCGCGGTGACCTTCTCCTTGGAGGCGCCGCCGCCGACATCGAGGAAGTTGGCCGGCTCGGAGCCGTACAGCTTGATGATGTCCATGGTGGCCATGGCCAGGCCGGCGCCGTTGACCATGCAGCCGATCTCGCCGTCCAGCGCGATGTAGCTGAGGTCGTAGTTGGAGGCCTCGATCTCCTTCTCGTCCTCCTCGGCGATGTCGCGCAGCGCGCGCATGTCGTCGTGGCGGTAGAGCGCGTTGGAGTCGAAGCTGACCTTGGCGTCCAGGACGCGCAGGTCGCCGTCGCCGGTGACGATCAACGGGTTGATCTCCAGCATGTCCATGTCCTTCTCGACGAAGGCCTTGTAGAGCGACTTGAGCAGGCCGAACGCCTGCTTGGCGGCCGGGCCGGTCAGGCCCAGCGTCTTGACCAGGCTGCGGCCGTGGTGCGGGAAGATGCCGGTGGCCGGGTCAATGGAGAAGCTGACGATCTTGTCGGGGGTGTGGGCGGCGACCTCTTCGATGTCCATGCCGCCTTCGGTGGAGGCGACCACCGCCACGCGGGAGGTCTCGCGGTCGACCAGCAGCGACAGGTAGAGCTCGCGGGCGATGGCGGCGCCCTCTTCGATATAGAGGCGGCGCACCACGCGGCCCTTGGGGCCGGTCTGGTGGGTGACCAGGGTCATGCCCAGCATGCGCTCGGCTTCCTTGCGCACGTCCTCCAGGCTCTTGACCACCTTGACCCCGCCGCCCTTGCCGCGGCCGCCGGCGTGGATCTGGGCCTTGACCACCCAGACCGGTCCGCCGAGCTCGTGGGCCGCGCGGACCGCGTCCTCGACCGAGAAGGCGGGCACGCCGCGCGGAACGGGGACGCCGTACTCTTTGAGGACGGCCTTGGCTTGGTATTCGTGAATGTTCATCTGGACCCGTCGCGGATGCGGTGCGGGGCGAGGGGCCGATCTGCGTTGACCGGCCGATCACCTCGGTGTGCTAGCTCGGGCGCGGGTTATAGAGAGCGTCTGGTGTGGCGGCAACTGCTCAAGGCCGCGCCGCTGCGGAAAATAACGGTTTTCGGCGAAACGCTGGTCCAGTAATGTACATTAAGTACACACCAAACTGTTGAAACCGATAGTTTTGATGTGTATTCAATCCACATCAAAATGGGTCGCTACGGCCACCCGGAACCAGAGCCTCTCGTGACCGTCAAATACGCCGCCGTAATGGAGCAGACCGACGCCGGGGGCTTCGGCGTCTGGTTTCCCGACTTCCCAGGCTGCGTCAGCCATGGCGACGATCTGGTCACGGCCGCCCGGGCCGCGCGTAAGGCCCTGGCTCTCCATCTCGAGGGAATGGTCGAGAACGGGGACGTCATTCCCCGTGCGACGCCCGCGGAAGCCATCGAGCTTCCCCAGGATGTCCTGAGTTATGTGTTCCTGGTGGAAACGGACGCCCCTCTCGCCAAGACGGCCCATGTGCGCCTCAACGTCACTCTCCCGGCCGGGCTGGTCCGCCGGATCGACGCGGTGTCCAATGGCAACCGGTCCGGCTGGCTCGCCCTGGCGGCGAACGAACAGCTCAAGCGCTACGCGGTCATTCCGAACTACGCCGCGAGCGTCATGTCCTCCCGGAACGCCAAGCGCTGACGCCTATTCGGCCCGCAGCACCGGAGCCGGGCGTTTCGACAGAGCCTGCAGCGCCGCCAGGACGCCGCCCAGGCCCGCCACGAAGACCGCCCCGCCGACCAAGGCCGCCACGCCGGCCCAGTCGACGCTCCAGTGGGCCTCGAACACCTTGACCACGATCGGCCAGGCCGCCGCCGCGCCCAGGCCCACCCCCGCCGTTCCGGCGATCAGGCCGACGGCGCCGTATTCGATGGCGTAGGCGGCCAGCACCTGGCCCCGCGCCGCGCCCAGCACCTTGAGCAGGGCCGCCTCGCGCGCCCGCGCCCGCGCCCCCGCCGCGATGGCGCCGGCCAGCACCAGCACTCCGGCCAGGGCGGCCACGGCCGCCGCCGCGCGCACCGCCAGGGCCAGGCGGTCGAACAGGGCGGTGGCGGATTCCAGCTGCTCGCGCACGCTGATCACATTGACCTCGGGGAAGCTCGAGCCGAGCCGGCGCAACACCCGCTCCTCGCCGGCCTTGTCGGTCCTGGCGATGGCCACTTGGCGCAGGGCCGCGCCGTCCAGGGCGTGGGCGTCGAGGATTACCTGGAAGCCGGGGCCGAAGCCGCCCACGTCGACCCGCCGGATGGCGGCGATACGGGCCTCGATGTCCTGGCCCAGGGCGGTGACGGTGAGGGCGTCGCCGACCTTCAGATGACCGGCGGCGGCGATGTCCTCGCCCAGCGCCACCTGCGCGGCGCCGGCGTAGGCCGAGGGCCACCAGGTGCCCTGGGTCACGGCCACGCCCTTGGGCGGGGCGCCGGCGGCGCTCATCTGGATGTCGTTGTCGAAGGCCCAGCGCTGCGACGGCTCGATGCGGTCGCGCGCCACGGGGCGTCCCTTGAGGGCGGTGATGCGGCCGGTGAACATCGGCATGCGCAGATAGCTGTCGTCGCTCAGCCGGCCCAGGGCGGCGGCGACCTCGGAGTCGAAGGCCGGGGCGCGGTCGGCCGGGATTTCGGTGAACACCAGCGACGGCGCGGTCCTGGGCGCGACCTCGCGCACCTGGTCGAGCAGCGCCGATTGGATGAGGAC
>JAQGII010000230.1 GCA_028291305.1 Caulobacteraceae bacterium | reverse complement strand
CCTGGGAGATGCCCGACCATTCGGGGAACCGCGGCGCGAAGGCGTAATAGTAGTTGCGGCTGCGCGAGGAGGTCTGCAGGTCGTAGACCCGTTGATAGCGGCCCGCCCGCAGCCGCAGCACCATCTTCAGCATTTGTCGGACGCCCTTGGGCCGGCCGCCGTCGTCGATCCGGTCGAACAGGCCGCTGGCCCGGGCCAGTTCGGCATAGGCCGGCGTGGTCAGGAGGGTGATGCGCGCCTTGGGGTGGGCGCGGCGGATCTCGGCCATGGCCCGCATCGCCTGCACGAAGTCGCCCAGGGCGCCGAGCTTGATCACCAGCACCCGCTCGTAGGCGTCCAGCGGGCGCCCGCCGGCCGGGCTCACAGCCGCCCCGCCAGGACGTCGGCGTAGACCTTCAGTGTAGCCGCACACATGGCGTCCACCGAGTAGAGCCGCCGCGCCCGCTCCATTGCCGCCCGCCCCATGGCCGCGCGGCCCTCGGGCCCGGCCTGGATCGCCTGCGCCAGGGCCTCGGTCCAGGCGGAGACGTCGCCGGCCTCGGCCAACCAGCCGGTTTCGCCAGGCGCCACCGTCTCGCGCGTGGCGCCGTGGTCGGCGGCGATCACCGGACGGCCCATCGCCTGCGGCTCCACCGCCGTGCGGCCGAAGGCCTCTGGATCCAGCGAGGGGGCGATCGCCACGTCGCACAGGGCGTAGGCGGCGGGCATGTCGGCGCAGTGGCCAACGATGCGGACATGGGCCTCCAGGTGCTGGGCGCGGATGGCCGTTTCAAGCTCCATGAGGTATCCGGCGCGGCCCTGGCTGTCGCCGGCCAGGATCAGCAGGAAATCCTCCACCCCCTGGGTCTTCAGCCGGCCGGCGGCGGCGATCGCCAGCGTCTGGCCCTTCCAGCGCGTCAAGCGGCCGGCCAGCAGGATCTTCACGCGCCGGTCCGCGGGATCGACGGCCCACGCCCTGGCTAGGTCCTCCACCCGCTGCGGCGAGACGGCGGCGGGGTCGAAGCGGCCGATGTCCACCCCACGGGGGATGGCGATCACCTTGGCCGGGTCGACGCCGTGCTGGGCGATCACATGGCCGCGGGTGAATTCCGAATTGGCGATGATCACCCGGCCCCGGGTCATCACGCCGTTGTACCAGCGCTTCAGCGGCGATTTGGCGTTGTAGACGCCGTGGTAGGTGGCCACCAGCGGAACGCCCGCGACGCGGGCGGCCCACAGCGCGCTGAAGGCGGGCGCGCGCGACCGCACATGCACCAGGCTGACCTTCGCCCGGCGGATCAGCCGCGCCAGGCGCACGGCGTTGCCCATCATCACCAGCGGATTCTTGGAATGGACCGGCATCGTCTCGAGGACGGCGCCCGAGGGTTTCAGCCCCCCCTCCATTCGGCCGCCCATCGAGGCCACCAGGGCCCGTCCGCCGCCGGCCTGCACCGCCGCGGCGATGTCCAGCGTGGTCTGTTCGGCGCCGCCGGTGTCGAGCCGGGGGACGACCTGCAACAGGATGAAATCGGAGGGCAGGACGCTCAAGCCGGTTTTCGCGATGGCCTCTGGAGAGATATGGCTGGGCCCTAGTTAGCGGATGGGAGGCCTTGGCGCCATGAGTGAAACCAGCGGCGCCCTTCAGCGGCCCGACGGCGCGACCCTGGCCTGGCGGCGCACCTCCGGCGCCGGCTCCACCGTGGTCTGGCTCGGCGGCTTCCGCTCGGACATGGCGGGATCCAAGGCGCAGGCCCTGGCCGACTGGGCGGCGGCCAAGGGCCGTGACTACCTGCGCTTCGACTATTTCGGCCACGGCCAGTCCTCCGGCGACTTCCTCGAAGGGAGCATCACCCGCTGGCGCACGGACGCCCTGGCGGTGATCGACGACCTGACAAGCGGCCCTCTGGTGCTGGTAGGCTCCTCGATGGGCGGCTGGCTGGCGCTGCTGGCGGCGGCCGCCCGTCCCGAGCGCATCCATGCCCTGGTGCTGATCGCCCCGGCCGCCGATTTCACCGAAACCCTGATGAAGCCGCAGTTCCCGCCCGAGGCGCTGCGGGCCCTGCAGCGGGACGGGGTGTGGATGGAGCCGTCCGACTACGATCCCGCCGGCTATCCGATCACCCGGCTGCTGATCGAGGACGGGGCGCGCTGGTCGGTGCTGCCGGGGCCGCTGGGCATCGCGGCGCCGGTGCGCATCCTGCAGGGGATGATGGACGATTCCGTGCCCTGGACCCACGCCCAGGAGCTGGTGGCGGCTATCCAGAGCCCCGATGTGGTCTTCACCCTGGTCAAGGACGGCGACCATCGCCTGTCGCGACCGCAGGACCTGGCGCGGCTGGTCGCGGCGGTGGAAGAGATCGGCTGAGGTCTATTGCGCCTTGGGAACCTGGACCTGCGGCGTGTCGCAGACCGACTGGCTGCCGGCTACCTTGCATAGGTTCACCACCTTGCCGTTGATGTCGTGGACCTCGACGTCCCATTTGTCGGCGCCGTTGCGCACCATGGTCATGAAGCCGAACCCGTCGACCCACGAGCTGAAAGCGTCGGCCACGGCGCCGGGAGCGCTGGCGAAGCCCGCCGGCAGCACGGCCGGCAGGGGCACGATGTCTTCCTGGGTGCCGGCGAAGCCTGAGATGAACTGCGTCGGATGGGGCGAGGAGAAGCTCATCTGCTCCCACACGTGGACATGGCCGGCCAGCAGCATCTTCACGTTCGGCGGCGAGTAGGTGGGGTTGAGCGGGCCGAACACCGACTGCATGCCGAGGTTGCCGCCGGCCAGAACCGGCGCGCCGTTCTTGGTAACGGCGGCGATGCCCAGGATCGGGTGGTGCTCGACCATGATGGAATAGGGCGCCTTGGCGGCCAGGGCCTCGTACTTGGCGTACAGATCGCGGTATTGGGCCGCCTCGTGGCTGTCCGGCGCGAAGGCCTTGTTGCCGGTGTTTGAGCTGTCGAGCACGATCAGCTGGGCCCCGTTGCCCAGCGGCACGGCATAGGGGGCGTCATAATCGCCGACGCCGTCGTTGGCCGGATCGATGCAGTCGCGGCCCGGCTGCAGCGCGCGTGGCTCCAGCATCCGCCACCAGCCCTGGCCGGCCCGGCTGCAGCTTTCGTGGTTGCCGCGCGCGGCGGCCCAGGGGGCGGCGGCCAGTAACTTGGCGCCGGGCCTGAAGAAGTCGGCATTCCAGGAATCCCAGCCGTAGCCCCAGACGCTGCCCGCGCAGCCGGCGTTGCCCCTGGGACAGGCGTTCTCGCGGTAGAGGTAGTCGCCCACATGCACCACAAGGTCCGGCTTGAAGGCGGCGGCCGAGGCGGCGACGCGGGCGAAGGGGTATTGGTGGATGTCGTTGCAGGCCTGGAAGGCCTGGTCGGACAGCTTGATGCGGCAGCCGGTGTCGCCGATCACCACGATGCGCTTGGGCTCGGCCACCGGCAGGGGCAGGGGGTGGCCGCCGACCGTCGCCGTCTTGCCGCCGGGCGCCAGGGACGCCTCGCAGACCCGCACCGGATAGGCCGAAGGCTTGGAGTCGGCCGGCGAGGAGCGGGTGGGGCGCAGGGGCAGGGTGGCCGGCGCGGCGCGCAAGCCCATGGCCACGCGCTTGCCGTCCATCCGGAGCGACGGACAGGCGGAGGCCGTGGTGACCACCCGGGCCACGGGGACGCCGTCGTCGCCGATCACCACGAAGGCCGCCTTGATGGGATCCGTCGCCGCCTGGGCCAGGCCCGCGACCGCCAGCAACATCGCCGCCGCCCAAGTTCCGATCCCGCCGTGCTTCATCGCCACTGTCCTCGTACGCCCACCGGTGCAGTTATCGCCTTGCAACGCGCCGGTGCAACTTGGCCGTGCCGCTTGTCAGTCGTGTGACAGTTCAGGTCGGTTTGCGGGCAGTTTCGGCGGCCAGGATGGCGGCCAGGCCCTCGCGGTAGGTGGGATGGGCCGGGCGCCAGCCGAGCTCGGCCTTGGCGCGGGCGTTGGAGACGCGCTTGCACTCCTCGTAGAAGCGCCGGGCCGCCGGCGACAGGGCGGCCGGATCGAACGCCTCCTTGGGCGGCGGGGCCATGCCCAGCAGACCGGCGGCATAGGCGGTGACCTCGGCGGCGGCGGCCGGCTCGTCGTCGCAGAGGTTGTAGATCCCGGCCGCGCGCGGCTGGCGGATCGAGGCTTCTAGGCCCGCCGCCAGGTCCTCCACATGGATGCGCGAGAAGACGTGGCCGGGCTTGATCAGCCGCCGCGCAGTCCCGTCGCGCAGGCGGTCGAAGGACGAGCGGCCGGGGCCGTAAATGCCGGGCAGGCGGAAGGCGGTCACCGTCAGGCCCATGCCCCGGCCGATCTGGCGCCAGTCGCGCT
>JAQGII010000213.1 GCA_028291305.1 Caulobacteraceae bacterium | reverse complement strand
TGACCGGGAACTTGCCGCCAATCTCGGTGGCGCCCTCGTCGATCAGGCGGCCGGCGTCGCCCAACGGGCACATGCCCAGTTGCTCGTAGATCTCGATCTCGCAGAAGGCGTCCGTGTCCTGCACTTCGAAGCAATCGACATCTGACGGCCCGAGGCCCGCCTGGGCATAGGCCTTGGCGGCCGTGACTTCGGTCGGCCCTTCGTTGTTTGCGGTGGCGCTCATGCTGTCGGCCGGACAGCGGAAGTCGGCGGAGTAGCGCGCGATCGTGTGGGAACAGGCCGCGATCTGGATCTGCCGCGACCCGCCAAGCCGCTCGGCATACTTTTTCGACGCAACCACCACAGCCGCAGCCCCGTCGTTGGGCGCGCAGATTTCCAGCCGCCGGATCGGATCGCAGACCAGGGGAGAGGCCAAGATCTCCTCCAGGCTGAACGCCTTGCGGTACATGGAATTGGGATTGTGCACGCTGTTGCGGTGGTTCTTGTGCGCCACCTTGGCGATGTGCAGGTCAGTCGTGCCGAACTCGTGCATGTGGCGCATGGCCCGCATGGACCAATAGGCGGGATTCAGGGACATGCCCATCTGGATCTGCCACGGCGCATAGATCATCGACGGGTCCATGAAGCCGCGCGGCATCTTCTCGACGCCGAGCACCAGGGCGATGTCCACCTCCCCTGACCGGATCGCCAGGGTGGCTTGGCGCAGGGCCGCGCCACCACTCGCGCAAGCCGCCTCGATATCGACGATCGAGATGTCGGTCCCCCCCAGGCGGCGCAGGATGCGCGCACCCGACGTCGCCGGCAGGTACATGCGTGAAAGATAGGCCGTCTGGATGTCCTTCCATGTGACATCTGCATCGGCCAACGCCTGGCGGGCGGCGTGAGCGCCGATATCCTCATAGCCGCTGGCGAAGCGGCCGAACGGATGGATGCCGGCGCCAAGAATAACCACGTCAGACATTGGCGGACTCGCTAGGTTGCGGCGTGAAGTCGAAGGACACCGTCTCGCCGCCGTCGGCATCGATCCGCACGAAGGGATGGAACCGCATGGCTAGGCCGATGCGCAGCTCGGCCACGTCGCAGCCGAGCGGCGCGAGCACGCGGATGCCGTCAGGGAGCTCCACGAGGCCCATGCCGAAAGGTTGAAACGGATCGGGCCCGCGGTAGTCCCCCGGAGGCTTGTGACGGACGATTGTATAGGTCCAAAGCGTGCCGCGATCCCCGAGGGCGACCGCTTCCACTGCGTCCGATCCGCAGTTGGGGCAGACATCGTTGCTCCCAAGCGAGATCTCTTTGCAGGTCGCGCACTTGGCGCCTGCCAAGCGAACCTGGGAAACATCACTCAGGGGGCCGCATAGCAATCCATCACGAATGGGCCCGCGCTCACTTGCATACCTTGGTTCGTTCACGCCGCTCCACTCCTCACCATAGACGCCCCCTCATACAATATCCAAAAAATCATACTAATGATTTTTTCCTGCCTTTTTGGATCCTATGCGACGGGGGAGCTAATGGGGCGCTCCGACCGACTAGAGGGTGCTTGACATGCCACATACCATAAAATCATATATATGATCTTTTATGAAACGGCGCTTGCTCGTCGTCGATGATCTGGATCGTCGGCAGGAGATGCATCCCTCGATGGGAACTATAGACTCTGTGCGCACCAACTAGCCTCTTCGAGCAGGGGCTTGGCATTCTCCCGCGCGCAGCTACTCGCCGGCCCCGGCTAATGCCGGGGTCGGCGCTTTTGTCACCGGATTGATCAATTTATGGCAACGACCGAAGCCTACATCTGCGACGCCGTCCGCACCCCGATCGGACGTTTCGGCGGGACCCTGTCCTATGTGCGGGCCGACGACCTGGCGGCCCTGCCGATCAAGGCGCTGATGGCCCGGCTGCCGGGCCTGGACTGGGGGGCGGTCGAGGAGGTGATCCTGGGCGGGGCCAACCAGGCCGGCGAGGACAACCGCAACGTGGCGCGCATGGCCGCCCTGCTGGCGGGCCTGCCCCACACCGTGCCGGGAACCACCCTCAACCGCCTGTGCGCCTCGGGCCTGGACGCCGTCGGCACGGCGGCGCGGGCGATCCGCGCGGGCGAGCTCGACCTGGTCATCGCCGGCGGGGCGGAGTCGATGACCCGCGCGCCCCTGGTGATGGGCAAGGCCGAGAGCGCGTTTTCCCGCAACGCCCGGATCGAGGACACCACCATCGGCTGGCGCTTCGTCAACCCGGCGATGAAGGCGGCCTACGGCGTCGATTCCATGCCCGAGACCGGCGAGAACGTGGCGCGCGACTATCAGGTCTCGCGCGCCGACCAGGACGCCTTCGCCGCCAGGAGCCAGGCCCGCGCCGCCGCCGCCCAGGCCGCGGGCTTCTTCGCCGGGGAGATCGTGGCGGTGGAGGCCAAGGACGCCAAGGGCAAGCCCGTCCCGTTCGACCGGGACGAGCACCCGCGGCCCGACAGCACCGTCGAGGTCCTGGCCAGGCTGAAGAGCCTGTTCCCGCCGGACGGCACGGTCACGGCCGGCAACGCCTCAGGCGTCAACGACGGCGCCGCCGCCATGATCCTGGCCTCCGAGGCGGCGGTCAGGCGGCATGGGCTGACCCCGCGCGCCCGGGTGCTGGGCATGGCCACCGCCGGCGTCGAGCCGCGGGTGATGGGCGTCGGTCCGATCCCGGCGACCCGCACCCTGATGGCGCGGCTGGAGCTGAAGATCGGCGACTTCGACGTGATCGAGCTGAACGAGGCCTTCGCCAGCCAGTCGCTGGCGGTGCTGCGCGGCCTGGGCCTGCCCGACGACGCCGAGCACGTGAACCCCCACGGCGGGGCCATCGCGCTGGGCCATCCCCTGGGCATGAGCGGCGCGCGGCTGGCGATGACCGCCGTCCACGCCCTGGAGGCGCGCGGGGGCAAACGGGCCCTGGCCACCCTCTGCGTCGGCGTCGGCCAGGGCG
>JAQGII010000202.1 GCA_028291305.1 Caulobacteraceae bacterium | reverse complement strand
CTGGACGGCGAGGCGCACGATTTCCAGACCCGGCACGAGGTTCCGGCGTCAGCCGTGCCTGTCGAGATGTGGCTGCACATCCACGATCCGGCGGACACCTCGCGCCTGGTGATCCAGAACTGGACCGATCCGCTGCGCGAGCCCGCGCGCCTGAAGCGGCTTTGGATTGTCCGCTCGGCCCTGCGCGCCGTGGCGGCCTAGACCGGCATCGGCGGCGATGGGCCGGCCCTGGCCGGGCCCTTGCGACCGGCCTCAGGCGGCGTTGCGCATGACCTGGCGCTCGATCCACTCGTAGGTCTTCTCCAGACCCGTCACCAGCGACTGCGACGGGGCCCAGCCCAGGCGTTCCTTGATCAGGCGGTTGTCGGAGTTGCGTCCGCGCACGCCCGTGGGGCCGGCGATGTGGTTGATGTGGATGGTCTTGCCGGCGATCTGCGCCACGGTTGCGAGCAGCTGGTTGATGGTCACCATCTCGTCGGAGCCGATGTTGACCGGGCCTTCCCAGCCGGAGCGCAGCAGGCGGGTGGTGCCTTCCAGGCATTCGTCGACATAGAGGAAGGAGCGGGTCTGCAGCCCGTCGCCCCACATGTCGATGGTGTCGCCCGAGCGGGCCTGGGCCACCTTGCGGCACATGGCGGCCGGGGCCTTCTCCTTGCCGCCGTCCCAGGTGCCCTCGGGGCCGAAGATGTTGTGGTAGCGGGCCACGCGGTTTTCCATGGCGTGGTTGCGGTTGTAGGCCAGGAACAGGCGCTCGGAGAACAGCTTCTCCCAGCCGTATTCGCTGTCGGGATTGGCCGGATAGGCGGAGTCCTCGGCGCAGTTGGGATTGTCCGGGTCTTCCTGGTTGTGCGACGGGTACATGCAGGCGGACGAGGAATAGAAGACCCGCTTGATGTTCCGCTTATGCGCGCTGTCCGCCACGTTCAGGTTGATGGTGGCCGAGTTGTGCATGATGTCGGCGTCGTGCTCGCCGGTGAAGATGTAACCCGCGCCGCCCATGTCGGCGTCCAGCTGGTAGACCTCGTCGAAACGGCGGTCGATCACAGTGCGGACGTTGCCGGCGTCGCGCAGGTCGGCGATCAGGAAGTCGTCGGCTTCCGTTTCGGCGTGCTCGTTGAACTTCAGGTCCACGCCGCGGACCCAGAAGCCCTCGCGCTTCAGCCGCTTGACCAGATGGCCGCCGATAAAGCCGCCGGCGCCCAGAACCAATGCCGTTTTCATATCGTCCTCATGAACCGAGGGCCGCCCCCCTGGCGCCCCGAAAGCCGTTGCCGGATGTCAGACGGGCCTGGCGTAGATCAGCAGGTGCCAGCCCATGGCGCGTTCGAGCGCCTCGAACATCTGTTGCGGCATGGCCTTGAACCAGGGCTGAATCTCGTACTCGTACTTGATGTATTTCTCGATCACGTACGGGAAGATGTGCGTCTGGTCGATGCGGGTGACCTCGAAGCCCTGCTTGGCGAACAGCTCGCGCACCTCGTCGTGGGTGTAGCGGAAGGCCACCGGGCAACCGGCCTGGGCCTCGGGCTGGTCGAGGCCGGCCTCGATCATGATGTCCTTCCAGGAATTCTTGGCATAGAGCATCACGCGCAATTCGCCGTCCTTGGCGATCAGCTTGCGCGCCTCGCCCAGGACCTTGTCCGGATTGGGGGTGTGGTGGATCACGCCGAACGAATAGAGCAGGTCGAAATCCCGCTCGGTGATCACGCTGGACAGCTGTTCGGCGTTGCCCGGGGTGAACTGGCCCTTCAGGCCGAACACCTCGAAGCGCTGGCGGGCCAGCTTCAGGCTCTCGTCGGACAGGTCGGTGGCGTGGTAGTCGGCGCCGGCGCGGGCGAAGTTGGCGGCGTCGGTGCCCAGGCCGCAGCCGATCTCCAGCACCTTCTTGCCGTTCCACCTGGGGAAGTCGGCGAAGCCGGGGATATGCGGCTCGACCAGGTATTTGCGCTCTTCGACGTCGTCGAAATAGCCCTTGGTGCCGACCGGCTTGGTGGAGTGGCGCAGGTTGCACGGGCGCCGGTTCCAGTACGCCTGGACGTCCTCGACGGTGGTCCCCGGCACGAATTCGGGGTGGTATTGGACGGCCAGTTCGGACATGGGAATTCCTCTCGGAGGGCCTTGCGGCCTAGTCAAGCAGGCCCAGCTGGCGATATCCGCCGGCGACCTGCTCGGCGAAGTTGGCCGCGCTGAGTTGTTGGGAGCGCGCTAGCCCCTGTTTGGACAGATAGTCCCTCAGCGGCTCATCGCCCACCAGCCGCTCGATTTTTTCACGGATGTCGCGCACGTCGAACGGATCGACATAGAGCGCCGCGTCGCCGCACACTTCGGGCAGCGAGGATGCACGCGAGGTCAGCACCGGCACGCCGAAGCCCATGGCCTCCACCAGAGGCAGCCCGTAGCCCTCGTAGAGCGACGGGAAGGTCAGAGCCATGGCGCCGCTCATGATAAAGCGGAGGTCCTCGAACGAGACGTGGTTGAGGAACCGCACGCGCTTGAGCAGCGCGGCATCCTTCGACTGTTCCAGCCACCCGACCTCTTCGGCCCACATCCAGCCGCGGG
>JAQGII010000170.1 GCA_028291305.1 Caulobacteraceae bacterium | reverse complement strand
GCGCCGGTCAGGTAGACGGGCCCCTTGGGGTCGCTGGCGGCGAACTGCAGGGCGCGCAGCACCATCTGCTTGACGTTGGCCCCGGTGCGCAGCTCGGCTTCGTACTTCATGTAGCCGCGCACGATGCCGCGCTGGTCGGCCACGTCCTGCAGCCACATGATGAACTCGTTGCGGCTGCCCTTCAGCTCGCCCTCCTGGGTGAAGGGCGGCAGGCCGGCGAAGATCAGCACGGGCGCGCGGCCCTTGGCCACGTTATGCAGGGCCCCGCCGAGGGTGAGGGTGCCGCTGTCGACGTGCACCACCACCGCCTGCGGCCTGCCGGTGACCTGGGCGTAGCCCTGGGCGGCGTGCAGCCCGACCATCTCGAACGGGCAGGTGATGACCTGCGGGATCGGCCGTCCGTGGGCCCGCGCCTCGGCGATGGCCTCCAGCAGCGCCGGGTGGTCGCTGCCGAAGTTGCCGAAGATGAAGGCGACGCCGGCCTCCTGGAGGGCCTCCAGGAAGGCGGTGCTGGCGGTGTACATCGGGACCCCACGGGTTGGCGTCGCCCGACAGGGGCGCTTCGACAGCACAGGTCGCCCAACGGCGGACAAAGGGAAAGCCCCGTTCCGGAAAAAAGCGCCCGGGCAGGGTCGCCGCGGCGCTGATCGCGAGCCCGATCAGTTGCTCCGGGTCGAGCGCTCGCCGAAGTCCGCCTTCGACTCCTTGAAGGCGTCGTCGCCCGGCTTGGCCATGGACGAGTCGCGCAGGCGCAGGTTGTTCTGCACATGCTTCACGCCGTAGACGGACTCGGCGATGGCCTCGGCGCGGCGCTTGTCGTCCCGCCGGCCGACCAGGCCGCCCAGGGTGACCTCGCCGTTCTGCACCTTCACCCGGATGTCGCTGGCGTCCAGCCAGCCGTCGTCGGTCAGCCGGTCATTGACGTCTTCGTGGATGCGCTCGTCCGAGCGGGTGTAGTCGCTGGGCCCGCGGCCGCGGTGCTGGCCCGCGCGGGCGTCGTCCTCGCGGCGGCGCCAGCTGCGCTGCTGCCGGTAGCCGCCCTCGGCATAGAACCCCCGGTCGTCATCGGAGCGGTCGTCGTCCGAATAGCCCGCGCCGTAGCCGCCCCGCTGCCGCGCGCCGGGGCCCGGCTGGCCGTAGGGACCGGGCGGCGAATAGCCCCGCCGCGCGGCGTCCTCGCCGTACCAGCCGGCGCCGTAGTCGGCCTCGGCGTCGTCAAGGCGGGACCGCCGGCCGCCGCCGTAGGGCTGGCCACGCTGCTCCTGGCCGCGGCCGTGTCCGCGGGCGTCGTCGGATTCGCGCCGTTCCCGCTCGTCCCGCGCGCGGCGATAGTCCCCCTCGTCCATCCATCCATATTGGTCGGCCATGTCCGGGTTTCCTCTTTCTGATTGGCGCGAGCCGCCGCCCGCCGTCGCCAACCTGTGAAGATGGACGCAGGTTCCCGGCTTGGCCGCCGATCCGGTCTAGGCCCCGGGCACGTCCTTGCCCGCCCCCAGATCGGTGACGAACACCTCCAGGACCGGATCGACCACCGCCGAGATCAGGTGCCCCGAGACGGTCGAGCCGTCAGACCGCGTCAGGACGAGGTGCAGGTGCACATTGGGCCTGCCCTGGGCGCCGGCGGAGATCGCGCCGGTGACCCCGGAGATCTCGCACTTCTCGTTCACCTCGATGCGCTTGAAGGCGCGCACCCGGGGATCGTACCAGGCCAGCACCGCCGAGCTCACGCCGCCGACGCCGGACAGCTGGGCCTGGGCCATCGGATGGGCGGCGGCGAAGCGGGCCAGGCCGCTCATCGCCTCGTCGCCGGCCTTGAAGCTGACCTTGTAGGTCCTGCCCGCCGAGGGGGCGAACTCGCGCACGGTCATGCCGGGCGCCGTTCCGGGCGGCGGCGGCGCGCCGAACGGGACGTAGCCCGGCGGCAGGGGAGGCGCCGGGGCTTGGGTGAAGGCCGGCGCCGACAGCCCGAGGGTCATCAGCGCCGCGATGGCGAGGGGAGCGGTCCGCACGCCTATTTCACCCCCGCCTTCTTGGCCTCGGTCGCCTGGTAGACGATGTAGGCGCGGATGGCTTTGGCGCTGTCGCCGTTCACCTCCGCGCCGAAGGGCGCCATCCCCTTGTGCAGGAGCTGGCCCTTCACCACCACCTCGTCGAAGGCCTCCTGGTCCTGGAGGAACGGGGTGCGGCGCAGGTCCGCCGGGCCGGTCGGGCCCAGTCCTCCGCCCGCCGCCCCGCCGCCGTGGCAGCGTTGGCAGTAGCGGCTGTAGAGCGCCGCGCCGCGGTCCACCACCGGCATGGGTTCGGTCAGGGCCGGCGGCTCCAGCGGCGGCGCGTCATAGGCGGCCTTGGCCGGCAGCTTGTCCTTGCCGCCGAGCTTGAACACCAAGAGGCGCGCCGGACCGTTGGAGTCCGAGTGGCTGGAATAGGGGGCGGTGGTGCCGCCCCAGCCGGCCATCACCGCCACGTACTGCACGCCGTCGAGCTGATAGGAGGCCGGGCCGGCGATGATCCCGGTTTGGGCGTTGAAGGTCCACAGCTTCTCGCCGGTGTCGTCCTTGTAGGCGCTGAAGTCGTTGGTCTGGGAGCCCTCGAACACCAGACCGCCCGCCGTCGACAGCACCCCGCCATTGAAGTTCTTCTCGTGCGGGGCCTTCCACGCGGCCTTCTGGGCCACCGGGTCCCAGGCCAGGAGATAGGAGTCGCGGTGGCCCGCGGCGGTGTCGGCGCCGGCCAGGCCGGCGTTGGCGTTGGCCGGAAGCGGGCCGGCGCTGGGCGGGCGGACGTCGGCCGAGAAGGCGCCGGCGCCGGTGTTGAAGCCGAGCTTGCTGTAGCCCGTGCCGCCCTCGGTCGGGTCGTTCCTGTAGGGATAGCTGCCTTCCGCCGCCGGGATGTAGACCAGGCCGGACCTGGGGCTGAACGACATGGGCTGCCAGTCGTGCGCGCCGCCCGGCCCAGGCATGGAGACGAACGGCTTGCCGGTGTCGCCGTAGCGCGCGGCCGGGTTCTCGATGGGACGGCCGTTCTTGTCCAGGCCCGTGGCCCAGTTCACGGGGCTGTAGTTCTTGCCCTGGATGAACTTACCCGTGGCGCGGTCCAGCACGTAGAAGAAGCCGTTCTTGGGCGCGTGCAGCAGGGTCTTGCGCACCACGCCGTCGATCTTGACGTCGGCCAGGATGATCGGCTGGGTCGAGGTGTAGTCCCAGCTGTCGCCGGGGGTTTCCTGGAAGTGCCAGACGTACTTTCCGGTCTCGGGCTTGATGGCCACGATCGAGCCGAGGAACAGGTTGTCGCCGCCGCCGGGGCTGCGCATGGCCGCGTTCCAGGGCGAGCCGTTGCCGCCGCCGACGTAGAGCAGGTCGAGGTCCGGGTCGTAGGCCATGCCGTCCCACGGCGTGCCGCCGCCGCCGTAGTCCCACCAGTGGCCGTGCCAGGTCTTGTAGGCGAACGTCATGGCGCTGTCGGAGGCGGCGCCGTCATGGTCCGTCTTGCCGGGGACCATGTAGAACTTCCACTTCTGCTTGCCGGTCTCGGCGTCGTAGCCGGCCACGAAGCCGCGGGCGCCGAGCTCGGCGCCGCCGTTGCCGATGATGACCACGCCCTTGACCACGCGCGGAGCGCCGGTGATCGACAGCCGGGTGGTCGTGGGGAAGGTGCGGGTGGACCAGGCGACCTTGCCGGTCTTGGCGTTGAGCGCGATCAGCCGCCCGTCGAGGGCCCCGACGAACACCTTGTCGCCCCAGATGGCCACGCCGCGGTTCACCGGCGAGCAGCAGGTGTTGATCTGCCAGTAGCGGGTGTCCGGATCGTAGCTCCACAGCTTCTTGCCGGTGCGCGCGTCGAACGCCCACACCTCGGAGAAGTCGGTGGAGACGTAGATCACCCCGTTGTGCACGATCGGCGTGGCCTCCAGGCCCTGGCGGTCGCCGAAGTCGT
>JAQGII010000327.1 GCA_028291305.1 Caulobacteraceae bacterium | reverse complement strand
GTGCGCGAGCCCGCCTTCGGCCTGCCCGCCACCTGGATCGACGAGGCCCTGCGCGAGGAGGCCACCTTCCGCGGCTATACCATCGTCGACCCGGCCACGGTGCTGACCACCCACCTGACCGAGATCCTCAAGGACAACATGGCCGACCTGCTGTCCTATTCGGAGGTGCAGAAGCTGCTCAAGGACCTGCCGGGCGAGCAGAAGAAGCTGGTCGAGGACCTGATCCCCGCCGTGGTCAGCGCCACCACCCTGCAGCGGGTGCTGCAGGCCCTGCTGCGCGAGCGCGTCTCGATCCGCGACCTGGCCAGCATCCTGGAGGGCATCGGCGAGGTCGCCTCGACCACCGCCACCGTGGCCCAGATCGTCGAGCACGTGCGCACCCGCCTGGCCCGCCAGCTGTGCTGGGCCAACAAGGGCGACGACGGAACCCTGGCCATCGTCACCATGTCGCCCGACTGGGAGATGGGCTTCTCCGACGCCCTGGTCGGCCACGGCGACGACCGCCAGCTGGCCCTCGCCCCCTCGCGCCTGCAGGACTTCATCAAGGGCGTGCGCGACGTGTTCGAACGCGCCAGCGCCGCCGGCGACACCCCGGTGCTGCTGACCGGCCCGGTGATCCGCCCCTATGTGCGCAGCATCGTCGAGCGCTTCCGGCCGCAGACCGTGGTCATGAGCCAGAACGAAATCCACCCGAAGGCGCGGCTGAAGACGGTCGGGGTGGTTTAACCCCGGGAGCGAGTGCGCGCGTCCCGGTCAGGTCAGAGCCCCGCCCCCGCCCGCACCTTCTTGGTCAGCCCCATCGCGACGATGCGGTGCGCCTCCTTCAGGTAGGCGGCCAGGTCCAGGTCCGGCAGGGCGTCGGTCCTGACCAGCTGCACCCACTTGGCGCGGGCCAGATAGGGCGCCGGGCGGGCGTGGCCCTGGTCGATCAGGTGTTCGTAGGCGAGGTCGGAGACCTTGAAGGCGTAGCGCGGGTCGGGGTCGTCCTCGGCGCCCGCGGTGGCGAACATCTTGCCGCCCACGCTGTAGACCCGGTCCGCGCCCCATTTCACGTCGAAGGTGGCGCCGGGCAGGGCCAGGGCGGCGGCGTGGAAGGCCTTGGGGGTCATGGCGGCACTCTCATGATGGGGGGCTCATGATCGCGGGTGGACGGGAAGGATTGCGCGCCCGTTGCGCAGCGCCGTCAAGACGCTGCGGATGGGTGTACGGGGCCCATAACGAGGAGGGATTTAGGGCGGCGCGCCGTCAGCCCCGCCCGAACCACCGCGCCAGCGTTTTGAACACGCCCCCGCCTCCCTCACGCGGCGCGCGGCGGCCGGCCTCGGGGTCCCGCAGCAGGGTCATCGGCGGCTCGCCGCCCGGCATGGCCTGGCCGTCGGCGCGGTAGCCGCACAGGGCGTAGGTCAGCTCCGCGGGAACGTCGAAGATGTGATCCACCCTGACGTCGCCCGCGTCATCCTCCTCCTGCTTGGCCATCTGGCGCAAGCGGATGGGTTCCAACTCGGGGGGCGGCGAGCCCCACACATCCAGGTGATAGGTCCCCATGTCTCCGCCGTGATGCTCGACCGACCAGACGTGCCGCCCGTCCCGATAGCCATGCGCCAAACTGTACATGACCGTCTCGCTGATGGTGCAGGACATCGCCTCGCCGCCGGCGCACAAGGCCTCCATGCGGTCCCACGAAGGATCGCGGTATCCTGGGATCAGCACCACCAGCCAGCCGCTCGGCAGCTGAGCGTAGGACAGCTCGAAGTCGTCGTCGGCCGCCTCGCCCGTATCGACGTAGCCCAGCCGGGCGAAAACCTCGGCTTTGTCGATGCCCCTTGCGGCAATCCATGACGCCGTGATGCCCATGACCCTTCTCCCCTTCCCACAGGACCCCGACACGGTGTTGCCATTTTGTTCTTAACGGCTCAAGCGGAATCTGGCAGGCTTGGCGTCGGTAGAAGGCGGCTCGGAGACGTGCAATGGACGACGACCTACCGTATCGACCATTTTCGGCGCGAAGACGGGGCAAGGTGACCGGTGGCCTGTTGGGCGTATTCAACCCCCGCCCGGAGCCTCGCGCGGGTCGATGACGGGGGAGCAGGAGCGGACCCGGGTCTTGAAGGGCAGAATAAAAGCGGAGCTCGTACCGCTCCTGATCGAATTGGGTTTCGAGAAGAACCGGAAAAGCTTTGCCGCACGACCCATCGACGGCCCGTTTGGAAACACCTACTCCCGGCCGCGCGACCCTTATGTCGATGAAATCCGCATCAACTGGTTTGGCGGCGACTACGGCGTCATGTTCGGCCTCGAATTCTGGACCGACCAGATCGAGAGAATGCTGGAGCCGGACCGGACAAAGCTGGTCCTCACCGAACTGCGCGAAACCTATTACGCGAGCATCTATCCCTATCCATATCCAGAGCGTCACGGTTTCTGGGCCCGTTTGCTCGAACCCAGCCCTGGCGATTTCGCCGATCGGATGAGTCTCAGGGAGACCATCGACATCGCCAAGGCAAGGATCGTCGAGATCGACCATCACCTCAGGGTCGGCGCGCCCACCGTCCATATGCGTTTGGTCGGCGACGTGGTGGTCAAGCGCGGGGACCCGTCCAACGCCCGACCCTGATCGCCGCCGGCGCATCTGGGGTTCGGGGCCGGCAGCTCCCGGCCATATATTTTACCCGGATAATATTGACGGCGGCTTTTCACCCGGGTAAATCCTGCGGCGAAGACATCGGAGCCGCTCCATGACCATGACCCAGACCACCCCCTGCATCGCCTTCGAAGGCAGCCGCCAGATCGCCGCCGGGCCCCTCTCCTACGTGGCGGCGATGGTGAAACAGGCCGCCGAGCGCGGCGGCGAGCCGGTGCTGGTCTATGACGCGCAGACCGCCCATCCGGTCGAGATCGACCTGCGCGGGACGGTGGCCCAGGTGCTGGAGCGCATTCCGGCGGGCGAAGGCCCGCTGGAGGAGACGCCGGCCCGGCGCGGCCCCGGCCGGCCCAGGCTCGGCGTGGTGGCGCGCGAGGTCACCCTGCTGCCGCGGCAGTGGGAATGGCTGGGCGGCCAGCCGGGCGGCGCGTCGGTGGCGCTGCGGCGGCTGGTGGACGAGGCGCGCAAGGCGTCCGGCGGCCGGGACGAGAAGCGCGCCCGCCAGGAGGCCGCCTATCGCTTCATGACGGCCCTGGCCGGCAACGAGACCCACTACGAAGAGGCGACGCGGGCCCTGTTCGCCGGCGACGCCGGCCGCTTCGAAGCGGCGACGGCGGACTGGCCGCAAGACGTGCGCATCCAGGCCGAACGGTTCGCGGCCAAGGCGTTCGGGTAACTGCCTTCTCCCCGGCGGGGAGAGGGGTCTACACCAGCGCCGACTTGTACAGCTTGAG
The DNA here is from genome assembly GCA_028291305.1 of Caulobacteraceae bacterium. Taxonomy (GTDB): domain Bacteria; phylum Pseudomonadota; class Alphaproteobacteria; order Caulobacterales; family Caulobacteraceae; genus BOG-938. The sequence goes on along the minus strand of JAQGII010000327.1, from coordinate 3,116 downwards.
CATCTCGGCCCAGGCGCGCTCGGCCTGGGGCTTGTTGTAGGACGCGCCGTCGGGCACGCACCAGCCGTGGTCGGCGCCCTCGTAGACCTCGGCCCCGCACGGGTTGGCCGCCGCGGCGAAGGCGGCCAGCAGCTTGTCCTTCTGGTCGGGCTGGCGCATGGCGTCGTTGGCCGCGATGGCGAAGTAGGACTTGGCCTTGATCTTGGCGGCCAGCAGGTGCGGGCTGTCGGGTTTGTCCGTCACCACCCCGCCGCCGTGGCAGGAGATCGAGGCGCCGATGCGGGCCGGGGCCAGGGCCGCGGTCTGCATCACCATCGGCCCGCCCATGCAGTAGCCGGCCACGCCCATCTTCGCCTTCTTGCTGACGGTCGGCTGGCGGTCCAGGTAGCTGATCCAGGTCGCCTCGTCGCGCGCCACCGCGTCCGGCGTCAGCGGCGCCCGCAGCGGGGTCAGCTTGGCGAAGTCGGCCGGGTTGGCGAAGTCGAACGGGCCCTCGATCACCGGCGCCTTGCGGGTGCGGTAGAAGGGGTTGGGGACCAGCACCGTATAGCCGCTGGACGCCAGGCGGCGGCCCATGTCGCGGAAGGCCGGGCGTAGGCCCAGCACATCGACGAACATCACCACCCCCGGCCAGGGGCCCTTGCCCTTGGGGTGGTAGAGGGCCGCGTCGGCGATGCCGTCGGCGGTCTGGATCATCACGTTGGTCTCGACCACGTCGGCGGCCTGGGCGTGGGCGACCGTGGCCGCGCTGATCGCCGCCCCGGCGGTGATCGACAGGGCGGTGAAGCCGCGGCGGGACAGATCGGTGTCCGGGGTATCGGTCTGGGCGGCCGCATCGGCCGGCTTGTACTCATCCATCATCGTTCCTCCTCGATTCACGACAGTACTCGGCGAAAGCACTCGGGCCGCGCTCGTTGCTGGCGGGCCGGCGAACATTAAGCGTGACTTTGCCGCGGCGTCACCTACTTCCACGACCCGCCATCTCCAGCCGACGCGCGCGGCGGGGCCGCGCGGAAGGATGACGATCGCTCATAAGCCCCTATATGAGCCGCATGACCGTCCTCTCCGTGCTCGACCTCGCCCCCGTCGCCCAAGGCTCCGATCCGGGGCAGGCCCTGCGCAACAGCCTCGACCTGGCCCGCCATGCCGAGCGGCTCGGCTATCGCCGCTACTGGCTGGCCGAGCACCACAACATGACCGGCATCGCCAGCGCCGCCACCTCGGTGGCGATCGGCTTCGTGGCCGGCGGCACCTCGACCATCCGCGTCGGCGCCGGCGGCGTCATGCTGCCCAACCACGCGCCGCTGGCCATCGCCGAGCAGTTCGGCACCCTGGAGGCCCTCTATCCCGGCCGCATCGACCTGGGCGTCGGCCGCGCGCCGGGGTCCGACCAGATCACCGCCCGCGCCCTGCGCCGCGCCCTGACCGGCGACGTCGACCGCTTCCCGCAGGACGTGGCCGAGCTGCAGGCCTATTTCCGCGCCGCCGAGCCCGGCCAGACGGTGCAGGCGGTGCCGGGCGCGGGACTGGATGTGCCGCTGTGGATTCTCGGCTCCTCGACCTTCGGGGCGCAGCTGGCGGCCTATATGGGCCTGCCGTTCGCCTTCGCCTCGCACTTCGCCCCGGCCGAGCTGGAGGCGGCGCTGGCCTTCTACCGCCAGGGCTTCCGGCCCTCCGCCCAGCTCGACCGGCCCTACGTCATGCTGGGGGTCAACACCGTGGCCGCCGACACCGACGAGGAGGCCCGCCTGCTGTTCACGTCGGTCCAGCAGGCCTTCGTCAACCTGCGCTCCGGGCGCCCGGGCCGCCTGCCCCCGCCCCAGGAGGGCTACGAGGCCGGCCTGGAGCCGCAGGCGCGCGCCATCCTGTCGGACGTGCTGGCCCGCGCCGTGGTCGGCGGGCCCGAGACGGTGCGCGCGGGGCTGCGCGCCTTCGCCCAGCAGCACGGCGCCGACGAGCTGATGCTCACCTCGCAGATCTTCGACCACGCGGCGCGGAAGCGGTCGTACGAGATCGCGGCCGGGGCGATGGCCGAAACATCACCGTTGCCGGCCTCGCTGCGCTCGTTCGCCGGGGATGACGGATCTTAATTGAGCGTCGCGTCCAGGGTGATCTGGGCGTTCATCAGCTTGGACACGGGGCAGCCCTTTTCCGCGGCGGCGGCCAGTTCGTCGAACTTGGCCTTGTCGATGCCGGGGATGGTGGCTTTCAGCGTCAGGGCCGATTTGTCGATCTTGAACCCGGCGCCTTCGGGGACCAGGGACACCGCCGCCTCGGTGGAGAGGTCGGTGGGGGTGAAGCCCGCCGCCTGCAGCTGGAAGGCCAGGGCCATGGTGAAACAGCCGGCGTGGGCCGCCGCGATCAGCTCCTCGGGATTGGTGCCCTTCTCGTTCTCGAACCGGGTCTTGAAGCTGTAGGGCGTGGAGTCCAGCACGCCGCTGGCGGTGGTCAGGTGGCCGGTCCCCTCCTTGCCGGTGCCCTGCCAGATCGCGGTCGCCTTGCGGATCATGTTCGCCTCCATGGTTTCGCCAATAAAGGCGCCACCGTAGCGCCCCGCGCGGAGGCATCAACCGCGGCCATGCGAAGAAAAATCGCGGCGGCTGTCGAAATCGCGCGAAACAACGCGTCATGGTGCGGACGTCGCCGAGACGGGCGTCCTTTGCCACGGAGACCACAGCCATGCAGTACATGCTTTTGATCATCAGAGACGATGCGGTGATGACCCAGGCCGCGCCGGAACAGCGGTCCCAGATGATGGGCGCCTTCATGGCCTACACCCAGGCGATGAGAGAGGCCGGGGTCCTGGTCGCGGGCGACGCCCTGCAGCCCTCGTCCACCGCCACCACCGTGCGCGTGCGCGACGGCCAGACCCAGGTGCTGGACGGCCCCTACGCCGAGGCCAAGGAACAACTGGGCGGCTACTATCTGATCGAGGCGCCGGACCTGGACAGCGCCCTGTCCTGGGCCGCCCGCTGCCCCGGCGCGGCCTTCGGCGCCATTGAGGTGCGGCCGGTGATGGTCCTCCAGCCCGCGTGACGGCCGAGGACGACCGCAGGCGCGCGGCCCGGGCGGCGGAAGCCGCCGCCCGGCGCAGCTATGGCAAGCTGATCGCCTGC
>JAQGII010000154.1 GCA_028291305.1 Caulobacteraceae bacterium | reverse complement strand
GATGGCCAGGGTGCGGCCGTGGAAGTTGTCGGCGCAGACGATGATCTCCGCCTGGTCCGCCGGCACGCCCTTGACCTGGTAGCCCCATTTGCGCGCCACCTTCAGCGCGCTCTCCACCGCCTCGGCGCCGGAGTTCATCGGCAGCGCCTTGTGCGAGCGGGTGAGGGTGCAGAGCTCCTCGTAGAACAGGCCGAGCTGGTCGTTGCGGAAGGCGCGCGAGGTCAGGGTCAGGCGGCCGGCCTGCTCCGTCATGGCCTGCAGGATCTTGGGGTGGCAGTGGCCCTGGTTGACCGCCGAATAGGCCGACAGGCAGTCGAGGTAGCGCCGCCCGTCCACGTCCCAGACGTGCACGCCCTCGCCGCGGGCGAGGACCACGTCCAGCGGCTTGTAGTTCTGGGCCCCGTAGTGGGTTTCGAGCTCGATCAGCGCCTGGGCGCGCGAGGAGCGGGTCTGCGTCAGGGTGTCGGTCATCGATGTTGCTCCCGAACGGCGACGGCCTGCGGTCTGGACGCGGCCGGCTGGCTTTTGAGGTCGAGGCGGAGGGTCATGCAGAAGGCCGCGCCGCCGGACAGCAGGAAGGGCGCGAGGTCCACCTCCACGACGCGATAGCCGCGCTCGCCCAGCACCGCCTTCAGGCGGTCCGCCGCCTTGGCCATGACCACGGTCTTGCCGATGCAGACGGCGTTGACGCAGAGCCGGGCGGCGTCCTCGTCGGAGGCGACGATCAGGTCCTGCGCGGCCACGCGGTCGCGGATGGCGCTCTGGCTGCGCGTATCGAAGGCCGGCGGGTAGTAGAGGACCTCGCCGCCGCTGAGCGGGCAGAAGCAGGTGTCCAGATGGTAGAAGCGCTCGGACGCCAGGGCCAGCGGCTGCGCCGGCTTGCCGAACACGTCGGCGATCACCCCGGCCGCCGCGGCGTCGGAGCGCGGGCCGTGGCCGACCCAGAACAGCTCGCGGCCGGCGTCCCACAGCCCGTCGCCGGCGCCCTCGTGGCGCAGTCCGGCGGGCAGGGCGACGATGCGGTCGATCAGACCCCTGGCCTGCAGGTCCTCGAAGGCGCGCAGGAACTCGGCCTCCTCGCCGCGGCGTTGCGGATAGCGGAACCGGGCCATCAGCGCCGTCCCGTCCAGCACCACCGCCGCGTTCGCCGGGAACACCATGTCGGGCAGGCCGGCGACGCCGGGGATGGTCTCGATATCCGCCCCCGCGGCCTCCAGCGCCTGGGTCAGGGCGGCCGAGGCGCGCCACGCCGACCGGCGGGCGCCCAGGGCGTCCTTGGCCCACAGGTCGGGCTGCATCCAGGGGTTGATCGAATAGACCACGTCGTAGTGGGCGGCGTCGGTCATCAGAATGAGCGGCTTGGTCATGGGTCCTCGTCCAGCGTCCAGGACGGAATCATGATCTGCGGCGGCGCTAGCGGATAGCCAACACGATGCTCAATTTTGCGCTGTATGTTGGCAATATGGTATAGATATCTGGCAATTTGCGATGGATGCCATGGACGAACTCGACCAACGCCTGCTCGCCTGCCTGCGCCAGGATTCGCGGACGCCGACCACCGCCCTGGCCAAGACGCTGAAGGTGTCGCGCGCCACCGTGCAGAACCGCATCGATCGGCTGACGGCCGACGGCGTGCTGCTGGGCTTCACCGTGCGGCTGCGGCCGGAATCGGACGAACAGCGGGTGCGGGCGATCGCCAGTATCGAGATCCAGGGCGCGCGGTCCGAAGCGGTGCTGAAGGCCTTGCGCGGCCTGCCTGCGGTGGAGTCCGTCCACACCACCAACGGCCGCTGGGACCTGGTGGCCGAGCTGAACACCGGCACGCTCTCCGAATTCAGCCAGGCCCTGGACGCCGTGCGCAACATCGACGGCGTCGTCGCCACTGAAACCAGCCTGCTGCTGAAGAGCTACCGCTTCTAGGCAGGCCCGCGGCGGGCGGGTCAGGCCAGGCCCTTCTCCAGCACCACGAAGCTGAGGTCGTCGCGCCTCGGCTTGCCGAAGCGGTTGTCCGCGTAGGGGAAGGGCCGCGTCTCGGCGGTCAGCGCGAAACCGCGCCTGACGTACCAGGCGATCAGGGTGTCGCGGATGTTGACCACGGTCATGCGCAGGCGTTCGGCGCCGGCCTGGGCGGCGGCGGCTTCGGCCTGCGCCAGGATGCGGCGGCCGAGCCTGCGGGCCTGCAGGTCGGGCCGCACGGTGAGCATGCCCAGGTGCCAGGCGCCGTCGGCCGCCGGCTCCAGCCAGACGCAGCCGAGCAGCCCGTCCTGCGGCGCGTCGCGCCAGACCAGCAGCCGGGCGTCGGGCCGGGCGGCCAGGTCGGCCCGCAGCAGGTCGAGGCTGATGCGCGGGCCGTCGATATAGCCGGCCTCGGTGGTCCAGCCCTGGGCGGCGCCGGGCCCGCGGTAGGCGGCGTTGACCAGGTCGACGACGGCGGGCAGATCGGCATCCTCGGCGGGGTAAAGCGGCATGAAACCCTAAAGTCATGGACCGGCGGGGGTGTCTAGTCCGCCGCGCGCGTCTATGTAGGCGCGAGTGTTGTGAGAGGCGGGAAATGAGTCCGGGCACGGTCGTCCAGATCGCGGGGATGGTTGTGCTGGCCGCGTCGGTCTGCGGCGCGGCGTTCGCCGTGCTGGCCACCTGGGCGACCCGGCGGTTCCTGCGCGGCCCGGCGGCGCGTCCGGCGGGGCGGCCCTCGGTCTGCATCGTGCGCCCGCTGCACGGCGACGAGCCGGAGCTGTACGACAACCTGCTCAGCCTGTGCGGGCAGGACTACCCCGGCGCCGTGCGGATCGTCCTGGGGGTGCAGGACCCCGCCGACCCGGCGCTGGAGCAGGCCCGGCGGCTGCAGCGCGAGCGGCCCGACCGCGACATCGTGCTGGTGGTTGATCCCACGCCGCACGGGACCAACCGCAAGATCGGCAACCTGATCAACATGTCGGCCCAGATGCGCGGCGAGATCGTCGTCGTCAGCGACAGCGACGTGCGCCTGCCCCCCGCCGCCCTCGCGGCCATCGTGGCCGCTCTGGAAGGCCCTGGCGTGGGCCTGGTCCACTGCCTCTACCGCGGGCGGCCGACCGCCAGCCTCTGGTCCAGGCTCGCGGCGCAGGACTCCAACACCCGCTTCATCCCCAGCGTGGTGGTCGGCGAGGCGCTCAACGCCCACCCCTGCCTGGGGCCGACCATGGCCCTGCCGGCCGCGGTGTTGGACAAGATCGGCGGCTTTGCGTATCTGGCCGACTTCCTTGCCGACGATTTCGAACTGGGACGCGTGGTGCGCGGTTTGGGTCATCGGATCGCCTGTCCCCGCATCGTGATCGACCATGTCTTCCCCGAACGCAGCGCCCGCGAAATGCTGGTCCACGAGATGCGCTGGGCGCGCACCGTGCGGCTGGTCGCGCCCGCCGGCTATTTCGGCAGCGTCATCACCCATTTCCTGGTCCTGGCCTTGATCGGCGCCGCCCTGACCGGCTTCGCCGGCTTCAGCCTCGCCCTGCTGGGCGCGCTGCTGCTCCTGCGGCTGGTCCAGGCCGACGCCGCCAACCGGGTGCTGGACGCCGACCGGGGCTTCCTGTGGCTGATCCCGGTGCGCGACCTGTTGTCGTTCGCCGTGTTCGTCGCCGCCCATTTCGGCGCGCGGGTCGAGTGGCGGGGCAATCGCCTGCGGGTCGGCCGCGACGGGGCCATCGCCGCGTCATGAGCAAGCCCGGCGCGAACGGATCGGGGCGCAGGGCCCGCGTCGGCGCCATCGTCGCCGCCGTCATCGGCCTGGCCGTGGCCACGGCGGTGATCGGCTATTTCAACGTCGGCGCGGTGCTGGCGGCCATCGCGCCGATCGGCCTCGCCGGCTTCCTGGCGGTGATCGCGGCGCAGGTGGTGCTGTTCATCCCCCTGGGCCTGGCCTGGTGGCTGGTGGCGCCCGCCACCCCCGGCCAGGCGCCGGCGTTCATGGGCGGACGGCTGGCGCGCGAGGCGGCCTCGGACGTGCTGCCCTTCTCCGCCATCGGCGGGCTGGTGATCGCCGCGCGGGTGGCGGTGCTGGGCGAGGTGACCTCGGCGGTGGCGTTCGGCTCCTGCGTGGTCGACATCTCGGTCGAGATGGTCGCGCAGCTGATCTACACCCTGGTCGGCGTCGCCCTGCTGGCGCACCGGCTGGGCGGTTTCGCCGGGCATGGCCAGCTGCTGTGGCCGGTGCTGGCCAGCCTGGCCATCGCGGTGTCGGTGGCCGGCAGTTTCATCGCCACCCAGAAGCGCGGCCTGGACGCCATCGAGCGCCTGGTGCGGCGCATGCTCCCCTCGGCGGTGGAACAGACCGCCGCCGTCGCCCAGGTGATCAGCGAGGCCTACAACAGGCCGGTCCGCCTCGTCGTGTGCCTGGCGATCCACATCCTCTGCTGGTTCGGGGCCGCTGCCGGCACCTGGCTGATCCTGGATTTCATCGGCCACCCGCTGCCGTTCCTGTCGGTGGTGGCCATCGAATCCCTGCTGTTCGCCATCCGCAACGCGGCCTTCGTCGTGCCCAGCGGCCTGGGCGTGCAGGAAGGCGGCTACGCCCTGCTCGGCCCGCTGTTCGGCCTGCCGGCCGAGGCGGCCCTGGCGCTGTCCCTGCTCAAGCGCGCGCGCGACATCGTCATCGGCGTGCCGGTGCTGCTGGTCTGGCAACTGCTGGAAGGCCGCCGGTCCCTGCGCGAAGCCTAGGGCCAATATCGTCATCCCACGGACGTCCGAAGGACCCGGGCTCAGGCCGCGCCGAACAGCCGGCCCAACCCCGCCGTCACCGCCAGGGCCAGCGCCCCCCAGAAGGCCACGCGGGCGGTGGCGCGCAGGACGTCGGCCCCGCCCATCTTGGCGCCGAGCGCGCCCAGCAGCGCGAGGAAGGCCAGCGAGGCCGCGGCGACGGCCGGGACCAGCACCGCCTGCGGCGCGACCAGGGCCGTGGCCAGGGGCATGCTGGCCCCGGCGGCGAAGGTCGCGGCGGAGGTCAGCGCCGCCTGGATCGGCCGCGCCGTGGTCGCGTGGGAGATGCCCAGCTCGTCGCGGGCGTGGGCGGACAGGGCGTCCTTGGCCATCAGCTGCGCCGCCACCCGGCGCGCCAGGTCCGGCTCCAGCCCGCGGGCGACATAGATGGCCGTCAGTTCCTCGGCTTCGGCCTTGGGATAGGCGGCCAGCTCCCCCCGCTCGCGGTCGAGGTCGGCCTTTTCGGTGTCCGATTGCGAGCTGACGGACACATATTCGCCCGCCGCCATGGACATGGCCCCCGCCGCCAGGGCGGCGACGCCGGCCACCACGATCTCGTGGCGCCCCGCCGAGGCGGCGGCGACGCCGACGATCAGGCTCGCGGTCGAGACGATGCCGTCGTTGGCGCCCAGGACGGCCGCCCTGAGCCACCCGATCCTGTCGACGAGGTGGCTTTCCCGGTGGACGCCGCGCATGCAGCGCTCCTTGGCTCGAAGGGTGGCTCGCAGTGTTTGCGCGGCGAGCCGGGCGGGGTCAACGCCGATAATGCTCGCCGTAATAGCGGTGGTACGGATAGGGCCGGTAGATGTAGCGCCCGTCGTACCAGATCCACGGATTGTACCAGGCCGGGGCGTCGTAGACGACGACCGCGGGCGGGTAGAAGGGCGGCGCGCCGGCCCGGACCACGTAGCCTTCCGGGCAGACGGCTGCGGAGTTCTTGGCCACGTTGGCCCCCAGGGCCGAGCCGGCCACGCCGCCGATGATGGCGCCGCCGGTGCGCCCGCCGCCGCTGGCCAGGTTGGAGCCGATCACCGCGCCGAGGATGCCGCCGAGGATGGCGCCGCCGGTGGTGCGGTTGGCTTCCTGGCGCATGCAGTTGGCCTGGGCCCAGGCTTCGGCCTGGGCGGCGTAGGCGCGGTCCTCTTCGCGGGCGCGGTCGGAGGCGTCGCGCTGGGCGTCCTGCGGCGAGTAGCCGGGAGGCGGGGTCATCGCCGGATCCTGATAGGCGGCGGACGGCGGTGGCGGTGGCGGCGGATAGGGCTGGGCGAAGGCCGGCGCGGCGAGCGACAGGGCCAGCGCGCCGGACAGGGCCGACGCGGTAAGGCCTTTGAGGGACGGGATGTTCAGGGGGGTGTTCATCGTGACCTCCGATCTGAGGCGGCGGCTAAAAAACTCAGCCCGGCCAAATCCGGGCTTGAAAGCTATCCCAACGCCCCGGGCGGCATCGTGATCTATATCAACAAGCGTTGCCGTAGGGCGCCGGCGGAAGGTCGATCCGCTTAACGTCAAAATTAGGGCAACGTCCTCGGGGCGCCGGGGCCGGGCATTCCGGATCGCCGAGCCGGCCGGTGGACGCCCATCTAGGGCTCTGCTTGAGGCGCTCCTGGCAGGTGTGGTCGATCAACTCGAGGCCGGGCGCGGCCCTGTACAGCTTGCGGCGGCTCCAGGGCCTGGCCAGCCCCGCCAAGAGCCGATCATCCATCACGATTAGCTGTCAAGCCGACGCTTGCGGTCGGTTTTGGCTGACTTTGCGGTCGCGAACGCCTATGAGTGCCCTCTGTCTCGGCGGCCTCAGCCGAATCCCCAAAAATGGAGGCGCGCTTTGAGCATCGCCGATCTGATCCCGCAAATGGACGACAAGGCCCTGGTCAGCCTGCGCGCCAACGCCACGCGCATCGGCGCCGGCGCCGAAGGCCCGCGCCAAAAGGAAGCCGAGACCCTGATCCCGCTGATCGACGCGGAAGTGGCCGCCCGCAAGGCCGCCAAGCCCAAGGCGACGCCCGCGCCCCGCAAGAAGGCCGTGTCGAAGAAGAAGGTCGCCGTCGAAGCCGACGAAGCCGAGGCTGAAGCCGAGCTCTAGCAGGCCATCCGGTCGGCTGAAGGCGTCGCTGGCGGGTTTTCGCGCAGCCGCTCGTTCCCCTTACCGTCATCCCCCGGTACGTCCTTCGGACGTCCGTGGAATGACGTATGGGGAGAGGTCGGAGCCGACTGGCGCTAGACCGGGTCCGCGGCGGCGCGCTCGGCCAGCAGGGCCGCGCCCTCCGGCGTGATCTTCCAGCCTTCGCGGTTGCGCTCCGCGAATCCCAGTTCGGTCAGCGCCCTGGCGTCGGAGATGTTGATCCAATCGACGTCCTCGCCGGCCTGTTTGCGTGCAAGGTTGCTCAACGCCAGGAACTGGCCGGCGGACAGGGCCATCTTATTGGCCGCCGGACATCAGGTTGAGGTGCCAGCGGCCGCGCTTGCCTTCGGATCGCTCTTCCCTTTGGCTCGCCCGGGCGAGCTGGGCGTCCAGGTCCGTGATGCTCGTCTCGAGCTGGGTGCAGCGGTTCTTAAGGTAGGCGTTCTCGTACCGCAGACGTTTGGCCTCTTCCTCGGTCATCGATCCGTTTCCTCGTCGTTTCTTTTGGCTACGGCGTTGGGGCCGTAGGTGCAGGGACGCTCGTCCGCGCGCCGGCGGATCACCGCCCTGAGCAGGATGGCGCGGCGGACGGAGATGCCGGGGGCGGTCAGCTCCGAGCGGGCTCCGGCCACCACTTCGCCGCGATGTCGTCCGCCCAGGGCCCAGGCTTCGGCCCTGACCTCCGCTTCGGGAATCCACGAGGATCGCAACGACTTCAGCATGTCTCCCAGGCGTTTCACGCGGCGGCTGTCGTCGATATCGACGCCGCCGCCGAGGGCCGCTCCCCAACCGTGGGGGCGGCCTGTGTCGCACAGGCGCAGGCGGACCGCTCGGCCGCATCGGTCCGGTCCCGCGTCGCCGCGCCAAGTCGATTGGTTGTCATAAAATTTCCAAAATATAGTGAAATATAGGGTTTGAAGAAACGATGGACTTTTATTGAGGAAATTCAAGAAGATTTGAAATATAATCCTGCCGCGCAACGAATGCTGCATTGGCGCCTCGAAGGTCAGGGCCAGGTGTCGAAGCGCGCCAGTCGCGCCGCTTCGGAGCGGGCGTCCGCCAGCGTGGCGCGCACCGCCATCCGGTCGCCGTTGCGGCTCACCAGCCAGCCCCCATCGACCCGGAAGACGGCGTAGCGGTGGGTGGCGCCGCCCTCCTCGGACGATTCCACGCCGGCAAGGGGCCCCGTAACCGTCCGGGCGGCCCGATCCTCCAGTTCCTTGGCAAGGTCGCGCAGCACCTGAACGGTGGGTTCGTCGACCAGGCCGAAGGCCAGCCGCCGGCATTGTGCGGCGCGAGCCAGAAAATCCACGCAATCGTCCATCTCGGATCTCCTCTGACGGAGTCGAAGCGGAACCTTGACCGGTCCTCTGCGGGCTTGAGCGGTCCCCACGCCGCGAGCAGGCCATCATAGACCGCGGCGGAAAATCGGTAAGTCGTATTCGCGACTCTCTATGTCGATTTAAGAACAAGAAGTTGCGGAATATCGATGGCGATAAATACATGACATTATGCGAATTATTTTATCGCAATAAGTCGTATTCCGGAATAGATATAATAAAAAACAGGGTTATCGCCATCATGTAGGTATTGAGTTTATACGCACTGACCATTTTCGAAATTTCGGAGCGGCGACCAGCCCGTGATTTTTAGGAATTACCTTTTGCGCGCCCTGGCGGCGGACGATCTGGCGGCCATCAGTCCATCGATGCGCGAACTCAGCTTGCCTACGGCGCAGGTTTTGTATGCGGCGGGCGACCCGGTCGACGTGATCCACTTCCCCAGCACCGCCGTCCTGTCCATCGTCACCTGCATGCGCGACGGGCGCAGCGTGGAAACGGCGACGGTCGGCTTCGAGAGCGCCGTGGGACTGCTGCCCGCGCTGGCGCAGCAGCCCGCGCCCAGCAGCATCTTCGCCCAGATCGGGGGCTCGGCCATCGGCATTCCCGCCGCGGTCCTGCGCAACCGCGTCTCGGTGAGCCCGACGCTGATGATGCTGGTCCTGCGCTTCGCCCAGTCCAACGCGTCCCAGGCCGAGCAGTCGGTGGCCTGCAACGCCCTGCACAATGTGGCGGCGCGCCTGGCGCGATGGCTGCTGATCACCGACGACCGCGTCGGCAACCATCTGGTGCCCCTGACCCAGGAATACCTGGCCATCATGGTGGGCGTGCAGCGGACCACGGTCAGCGCCGCCGCCGCCGAGCTCAAGACCGCCGAGCTGATCCGCTATGTGCGCGGGCGCATCGAGATTATCGACCGGGCCGGGCTCGAGCGGCGCGCCTGCGAATGCTACGCCGTCAACCACGAGGCCTTCACCCGCCTCGCCGGAGCGCCGCACGCCTGATCGCCCGCCTCAAGGCGGGGCATTCACCTCAGCAACGCGCTGACCTCCTCGGTGAAGTCCTCCACCAGGGCCTTGGCCGCCGTGACGCCGGACACCTGGCGCCGGTTCAGCGCGCCCAACGCGCCGCCGCGGAAGAACAGGGCGCGGAACGCCTCCTTGTCGCTGAGCGCGATGGCCAGCGACGCTATGCCCGCCTCGTCCAGGATCGTCCGCACCTCGTGGAACGAGCGCCGCACACCCGACGGCGTGCGGGCGAACAGGCAGACCAGCGGGATCGTCCGCTGCTCGCGCTTGGACACCTCGGCCACCTGCCCGGCCACCTTGATCGCCTCGCGCGCGTCCAGTTGCGAGGCCGCCAGCGGCGTGATCACCAGGTCGGCGTTGGCGATGGCCAGGCCGCCCATGCGCGGGGCGCCGCCTTCCGTGTCGATCACCACCCAGTCGGCCGCCGCCTTGGCGCCGCGCAGTTCGCCCGGCAGGTCCTGGAAGTTCGGGGCGTGGAACAGCTTGATCCTGTCGGGCCTGCCCGGCAGCTGCCCCCAGGCCTTCAGCGGCAGGTTGGGATCGGAATCCACCAGGGCCACGCTGTGGCCGCGCTCGGCCAGGCCCAGCGCCAGCAGCAGGGCGGAGGTGGTCTTGCCCACCCCGCCCTTGGAACTCACGAAAGCGATCGTCGGCATGGGCCCCCTCCGGCTTGTCGTCCAGCCTATGATTGGCCCGAACGACGCGCGATTGCCACCGCCACGCGGCATCCGGGGTCCGATCTCGGCCTTGCCGCCCAATCCCGCGCCGTCGCGGCCGCCTCAGCGCAATCTGCGCCTGGCCTGGTCCAGCTCTGCGGCCAGGTCCGCGCGCCGGCGCCCGAACTCCGCCTCCAGCCGCTCGGCCTCGGCCTGCAGGGCCCCGATGCGGCGCTCGAGGTCGGCGCGGGCGTCGTCATGGTCCTGCTCGGCGGCCTTCAACTGCGCCTCCAGGCGGCCGACCCGCTCCCGGTCGGCGGCGCTGGGGCCGGGCCTGGGCCTGGCGGCGGTCTTCAGCGCGACCATGCCGGCGTCGATCGACAGGCCGCGCTCCACCGACACGCCGGGATGGGCCAGGGCCTGGTCGTGGTCGTCGCCGGACGTGACCTCCTGGGCGTCGCCGGTCTGGAACAGGTCGCGGTGGAAGCCCCACGCCGCCAGCGCCTTGGCGCGCGAGGAGGTCGCCACCGTGTAGCGGTGGAATCCGTCGGACCAGGTGAACACCTTCAGACGCGCGGCCATCGGCAACCCCCCGCTCCCCGGGTCGGCGGCGTCACGGGCGCTTGGCGGCCGGGCGCGCCAGCCGCCACGCCAGGACCAGCGCCGCCAATGCAGCCAGGGGCCACAGCAGCCCCGGCCTGGCGAAAGCGGCCATCGTCAGGGTGGGTTCCCGCAGCACACTGTCGCCGAGGCCGGCGCCGACGGCGGCGTAGACGAGGCTTTCCGGCAGGACCCCCAGCAGGGTGCCCAGCAGGAAGGGGCCCAGGGGCGCTCTGGCCAGGCCCGCGGCGATGCTGACCAGGGTGAACGGGGTCAGCGGCATCAGCCGCAGCGACAGCACGTAGCGGAAGGCGTCGGCCTTCATGCCCGCCAGCAGGGCGTCGAGCCGGTCGGCGCGCCGGGCGGGGCGAGCCTGCGCCCGGCCGACCACCGTGTGCGCCAGGCCATAGGCGAGCGCGGCCCCCAGGGTCGCGCCGGCCATGGACGCGGCGGCGCCGAGCAGGGGTCCGAACAGGAAACCGCTCGCCGCCGTCATCGCCAGGGCGACCGGCAGCAGCACGACCAGCGCCGCGGCGTAGGCGGCGACGAAGATGGCGGCCCCCGCCGCCGGATGCATGTGGCTGAAGGCGCGCCACCCGGCGGCGTGCAGGCGCAGCAGGTCCAGGGTGTGGGGTCGGACGCCGCCCGCCAGCCAAAGGGTGGCGACGGCCAGGCTCAGGGCGACCAGGGCGGCGGCCGGCATCCAGCGGCGCCGCGGACCTTCCCGGGGCGTGGGCATGGGCTCAGGCATCGGCCCGTCCCGCGACCAGCGCCTCGAACGCCCGCGCCAGGATCCTCGTCGAGCGGATCTTGTCGCGCCACGGCAGGGCGATGATCGGGCCGACGTCGGTCTTGTTGACGTCGACGATGTAGATGCGGCCGTCGTTGCGGTCGCGCAGCACGTCCAGTCCGGCCCAGTCGATCCGCATGGCGGCCAGGAACCACCCCAGCTGCTCCAGCTCCGCCGGGCTGAAGACATCCTCCGGCCGGCGCAGCGTCACCGCCAGGTTGTGGATGGAGAAGCGGGTGTCGTCGGGCTTGCGCTTGACCCACACCGCCACCGGCCGGCCGCCGATGCAGGGGGTGCGCAGATCGTAGGTGAAGCGTCCGTCGCTGGTGTCGATTAGCCGCTGGTAGTGGCGGTCGGGCAGGCGGCGCGCCACGGGGCAGGTCACGATGCGGCCGTCGTGGGCGCCGTTCAGCTCCGCCTTCTCCACGGCGGGCCCCTCCCAGCGGGTCGGGTCCACCGCCAGGGGATAGCCGAACACCTCCTCGAACACCTCCGCCACGCGGGTCTTGGAGATGTCGGGACAGTCGAAGTTGAAGGCGGGATGGCCGGGCGCCGGCGTCGCCGCCGTCGCCCAGGTGGCGTCCTCGAAGGCGAAGCTGGCGTCGGCCTCCTGCGGCGTGGCGGCGATCCGCAGGCCGCTCCAGGCCAGCGCCGACCAGACCAGGTACCAGGGGCGGGGCCGGTGGGGGGTGAACCAGATGCGCGGCGCGTCCGGCCGGGCCACGGCCATCCACCAGGCGCGCAGCCGCACCGCCGCATGATAGCCGAGCCAGACCAGGGCCTCGCCGATCAGGGTGCGGTCGAGCTTGAGGTCGGCGCCGGTGTCGAACACCTGCACCCGGCCGCCGGAGAAGCGGAAGTCGGACAGCCAGGCGCCGCGTCCCGGCCGCCGCGGCGGCGGCGATGCGGCGGACGCCCTGGCGTCCGGGGCGTAGTCGGAGCCGGCGAGGCTGTCTGGAAAAGGGGTGGGGTCCACTGTGGAATTACGTTCAAGCTTGCGCGAGGTTCCGCGCGTCGGCCGGCTTGTCCATGACGGCCCCGACCGCGGCGATGCGCTCCACGCCCCAGTAGCCCCGGTGCAGCAGGGTGGACGGGAAGACGTCCGGATCGAGCTCCTCGTAGCGCAGCGGACAGCCGGCCTCGCCGGCGATCTGGCGCAGGGCCGCCTGCAGCGGGTCGCGCCCGCGCAGGATGGCCGCGCCGGTGTAGAGCAGCAGCCGCCCGCCGGGCGCCAGCCGGGCGAGGGCCTGGCGGGTCCAGGCCAGGGACAGCTGCGCCCCCAGCGGCCCGCCCCCGTCGCTGTAGGTCCTGCCGGAGCCGCCGAGATAGGGCGGATTGGCCAGGATCAGGCTCGCCGGCCCGTCGCCCGCCGGCATGCCGTCGCACTGGCGCAGGCGCGGCCGCAGCCCG
>JAQGII010000074.1 GCA_028291305.1 Caulobacteraceae bacterium | reverse complement strand
CCTGCCGCCGACGGCGGTGCACGCCTTCTTCAAGGACTTCGCCGAAGCGGTCGGCGAGCGCCTGGCGGAGGACGACACCTTCGACCCGATCGCCGTACGGCCGATCGAGCGCACCGGCCTCGGCGCGGCGCCCACCTGGGACCGGGTGCAGACCATCTTCCCGTTCGTCATGCGGGTCGGCTCGCGCCTGATGACCCCGGTGGAGACGATCGGCGTGCAGCGGCTGCTGGGCCTCGATCTCGGCGACTGGGCCGGCTGGGCCCCGGCCTCGCGCCGCGCCCAGCTGGGTCAGCCGGTCAACTGCGGCCAGCGCGGCGAGGACCCCCTGGTCGCCCTGCGCGTCTGCATGAGCGCACGCCTGGCCTCCGACGCCCTCAGCACCGGCGGCCGCGGCGGGGCGTCCGTGATCGGCGACGCGCTCCAGGTCCTGGACAAGACCGCCTGGCTGGCCAAGCGGCTGGCGGACTAGCGCCCGCGCCCAAAGGCGTCGCTGGCGGGGTTTCGCGCAGCCGCCTCATTCCCCATACCGTCATCCCCCGGCTTGACCGGGGGACCCAAGCGACGACCACCCGTTCGGACGCTGGCGGAGATCAGCCCACTGGGGGCTGCCCAAGTCGATCAGCGGCGTAGCCGTCAGGGCTTTTGGCCAATGTCGCTTGGGTCCCCCGGTACGTCCTTCGGACGTCCGTGGGATGACGGTGGGGGGTCAGGCTGTTGCCGCCCTGCTCCGCAGCAGCGCCGCGAAGGCCGCGAACAGCTTGGCCATCTGCGGGCGCTTGTAGGGATAGAGCGCTTCCGGATCGAGCGCGTGGACGATCATGCTGTTGTCGGCTTCGAACAGGAACAGCTCGCCCTGCGGCGTCTCCGCGCAGTCGATGGCGAAATAGTCCAGGCCCAGCCGCGCGCTCATCTCGGCGAAGGCTTCGGCGTGGCGCGCCGCGAAGTCCTGGTCGAAGGCGGCCATCGCCGCCGCCTCCTCGCCCCGCTTGGCCTCGCTCTCGGCCATGCCGGCGTTCAGATAGTGCACCATCCAGTGGTCGCCGATGGCCATGTGCGCCAGGAACGGCCGCCCGCCCAGGAAGGCGACGCGGTATTTGCGGTAGCCGCCGTCGGCGCTGGCGTAGTCGATGAACCGCGAGATGTAGGCCGTCTGCGGCTGGACCTCCTGCAGATAGGCGGCCAGCTCGGCCGCGTCCTCGACGCGGGCCAGGCCCTTGCCGGCGTGGGAGCCGACCGGGCGCACGATCAGGGGGAAGGCGCCGTCCGGCAACACCTCGTCCAGCGCCCGCTCGCCCCGCGCCACGGCCATCAGGGCCTCCCCCGAAATCCGCACCGTCGGCGGTGTGAACAGTCCGGCAATGCCTGCCAGCTTGCTCCATAGCCTGTCGCGCGACAGCTCCAGCACCGTCCCGGCCTCGTTCAGCACCGGCCGCGGCCAGCGCCCGTCCAGGTCCTTGAGCCGCTCCAGGATCGTGCGCGTCTCGTCCGACTCGCCGATGGCCATCAGGGCCAGGTCATGCTCGGGCACGCTCTCGGCCAGCCCGCCGAGCTGATCGACATAGAGGCGCAGCACCTCCACGTCCTGCCCCTCCAGCATCAGCTCCACCGGGGTGTTGGTCATCAGGTCGCCGCGCGCCACGATGGTCAGCAGGCGAAGGGGCGTCCCCTCGACCGGCTGGCGATAGATGCGGGCGTAGTGCAGCCCGGCCTCCTGGCAGGCCAGGCCGTTCTCCTTCTGGCCGATCAGCTGGTAGAGCAGGCTCAGGGTGATGTAGGCGCCGGCGTCGGTGACGTCGGCGTGCAGCCGGTCGAGCTGCTCCTGGATCAGCGCCGTTGCGTCCGCGCCTTCGAACACGGCGCGCAGCACCGCCGCCTGGCTCGGCAGGTCGACGACGGGCTCGGCCAGGGCGGCTTCGGTCATGAGGCATCTCCAAAAGAACCGGACAGGGCGCGGCCGAGCCGCAACACCTCGCGCACCAGGATGTCGATATCCTCGGCGCGGGTGCGGTGGTTGACGATGGCGGCGCGGATGGCGAGGCGGCCGTCCAGCACGGTGGTCGAGGGCGCCGCGACGCCGGACTCCTGCAGGGCGGTGACGATCTCGGCGTTCAGCCGGTCGGCGTCGGGGCCGCGATAGCGGAAACAGACGATGTTCAGCGCCACGGGCGCCAGGCGCTCGAGCTCGGGCTCGGCGTCGACGCCGCGGGCGAGCGCCTGAGCCAGGCGGCAGGTCTTGGCGATGGCCCTGCCGATGGCGGCGGCGCCATAGGTCTTGAAGGCGAACCACACCTTCAGTGCGCGGAAGCCCCGCGACAGGTCCGGGCCGTAGTCGCACAGCCACGGCTGGCCGGCGGCCATGCCGCGCGCCTGGCGCTCGAGATAGGGGGCGGTGGAGGCGAAGGCGGCGCGATGCTTGGCCTCGTCGCGCATCAGCACGAAGCCGGCGTCATAGGGGGCCTGGCCCCACTTGTGGAAGTCGAAGGCGATCGACTGGGCCCGCTCGATGCCGGCGAACAGCGGCGCCAGGTCCGGCGACAGCCGCCCCAGCGCGCCGAAGGCCCCGTCGACGTGCAGCCACAGATGTTCGCGCTCGGCGATGTCGGCCAGGGCGGTCAGGTCGTCCACGGCGCCGATGTCCACCGTTCCCGCCGTGCCGACGATCAGGAAGGGCTGCAGCCCGGCCGCCCGGTCGGCGGCGATGACCGGGGCCAGGCGCGCGGGGTCCATGCGGCCCGCGTCGTCGGTGGCGATCAGGCGCAGGGCGCCCGAGCCGAGGCCGGCGATATCCAACGCCTTGGCGATGCAGCTGTGGGCGGCGGCCGAGGCATAGGCGACCAGCCCGCCGACGCCCTGGGCCACGCCGTCGATGCGCGAGCCGGACCCCAGGGCGTCGGCGCGGGCGGCCAGGACGGCGATCAGGTTGGCCAGCGAGGTGCCGGTGACGAACAGGCCGCTGGCCTGGGCCGGGAAACCGAACAGTTCGGCCATCCAGCGGGTCACCTGCCGCTCCACCTCCACGGGGATGTGGTCGCGGCCGCCGAGGTTGGCATTGAGGCCCGCCGCCAGCATGTCGGCCAGCATGCCCGCGACATTGCCGCCGCCGTGCACCCAGCCCATGAAGCGCGGATGCAGGTTGCCCGTGGCGTGCGGCAGGATCAGGCGCTTGAAGTCGGCGTGGACGTCGGCGAGGTCGCACGGCGACCACGGCAGGGACGCGGCGAACTCGGCCCGCACCGCCTCGGGGATGGGCCGCCACACCGGCCCTTCGCGCACCTGCTGCACATGGTCGAGGATGTCGTCGAGCATCCGGTGCGCCTGGGCGCGCGCGGCCGTCCAATCCTTCGGATCGAGGTCCGAAAGGTCGGGCTCCTCCGGATCGAGGAGCGGATCGGTCGAATGCGGGGCCGCGATGTCCATAAGCCCGCGCAAGGTGGCCCGATTCGGCGGGTTCGAACGCTGCGCCGGGCATCTGCCGGCCGCCCATTCCACGGATCGGATGTCAGCGAAGGCCTTCAGCGAGGAAGGCCGCGGCCTGGGCCGGGGTCTTCTTGTCCCGGTTGCGGTCGATCATCAGATTGGCCTGGCGCATCCGGTCCACGGCGATGGCGCCGACCATCGGCTGCAGCGCCCGGCGCAGGCGGGCGTCGTCGGCGCGTTTGGGCGCGATCAGCACCACCGCGTCATAGGCCGGGATCGCGCCCCTGGGGTCGGCCAGCACCAGCAGATGCTGCTCGGCGATGCGGCCGTCGCTGGAGAAGGCCGAGATCACGTCGGCCTCCCCGTCCGCCAGCGCGCGGTACATGAAGGTCGGGTTGTAGGCCTTGGCGGCCTTGAAGTTCAGGCCGTAGGCGCTCTTTAGCGCGGCCCATTCCGGCCGGCTGAGGAACTCCAGGTCCCCGCCCAGGGTCAGGTCCGGCGCATGGCCGGCCAGGTCGGCGATGGTGGCCAGATGCAGCGCCTTGGCCCGGTCGGCCTTCATGGCCAGGGCGTAGGCGTTCTCGAACCCCAGGGGGCCCAGCACCACGACGCCGTAGCGGGCCTTCAGCTCCCGGGTCAGGGCCTTCAGCATGGTCTGGCGGTCGGGGATGTCCTTGCGGCCCAGCACATTGGTCCAAAGGGTGCCGGAATAGTCGACGTAGGCGTCGATCTCGCCGGCCTGCAGGGCGCGGAAGATCACGGCCGAGCCGAGGCCCTGGTGCTGCCGCACCCGGGCGCCCTCGCGCGCCAGCCGGTCGCCCATCATCTGCGCCAGGATGAACTGTTCGGAGA
>JAQGII010000124.1 GCA_028291305.1 Caulobacteraceae bacterium | reverse complement strand
CCTCGATCCACTGGCACGGCATGCTGGTCCCGTTCCAGATGGACGGCGTTCCCGGCGTCGCCTTTCCCGGAATCCCGGCCGGCCAGACCTTCGTCTACGAGTTCCCGATCCTCCAGAGCGGCACCTATTGGTACCACAGCCACTCCGGCCTGCAGGAGCAGGAGGGGCTCTACGGCCCCATCGTCATCGAACCGAAGGACCCCGATCCGGTCGCCTATGACCGGGACCATGTGGTGATGCTGTCGGACTTCAGCTTCATGCACGCCCACAAGATCTTCGAGAAGATGAAGCAGGACGCCGAGGTCTTCAACTACCAGCACCAGACCGTGGCTGGCCTTCTGGCGGGCAAGGATCAGACGCTGAAGGAGCGGATTGAGTGGGCCAGGATGCTCATGGATCCGACCGACATCTCCGACGTCACGGGCGCGGCCTACACCTTCCTGATCAACGGCCACGGGCCGGCCGACAACTGGACGGCGCTGTTCAAGCCGGGCGAGCGGGTCCGCCTGCGGTTCATCAACGCCGGGGCCCAGACGGTGTTCAATGTCCGCATCCCCGAGCTGAAGATGACCGTTGTCGCCGCCGACGGGCAGAATGTCCGGCCGGTCGAGGTCGACGAGTTCCAGATCGGCAACGCCGAAACCTACGACGTGATCGTCCAGCCGAGCGAGGACCGCGCCTTCACCCTGGCGGCCGAAGCCGTCGACCACTCCGGCATGGGCCGCGCCACCCTGGCCCCGCGGTTCGGCATGACCGCGCCGGTCCCGCCCTTGCGGCCGCGGCCGCTCGCCACGATGCGCGACATGGGCATGGACATGTCTGCGATGAAAGGCATGGGCGGCGGGGCGTCGATGGCCGTGATGCCAGGCATGACCATGGCCCCGGGCGCCGCGATGCCGGGAATGAACATGGCTGGCATGGGCGCAGCGCCCGCGCCCGGCATGGCGCCGCCGAAGCCGCGCGGTTCGGACGTGATGGGCAAGATGGCCGGCATGGACATGTCGATGCGCAACCCCAGGAACGCGCCCCAGATGAAACTCGGCCCCGGCGTCCAGACCATCGCGCCGATGCCGATGGATCGGACCGGCGAGCCCGGGCAGGGCCTGGCCAGCGTCGGCCATCGCGTGCTGGTCTACAAGGACCTGGTGGCGCTGGAGCCGAACCCTGATCCCCGGCCCCCCTCGCGGGCGCTGGAAATCCACCTGACCGGCAACATGGAGCGGTTCATGTGGGGCTTCGACGGCGAGAAATACAACGAAGCCGCCACCAAGCCTTATCCCTTCCGCACGGGCGAGCGGGTGCGGGTGACATTGGTCAACGACACCATGATGGCTCACCCGATCCACCTGCACGGGCACTTCTTCGACCTGGTGAGCGGACCTGAGGGACACCGCCCGAGGAAACACACGGTGACGGTGCTGCCCGGCGGCAAGGTGAGTTGGGACTTCACGCCGCATACCGGCGACTGGGCCTTCCACTGCCACATGCTCTACCACATGCACGCCGGCATGTTCCGCGTGTTCAGCGTGCGCGAAGGAGCCGCGGCATGAACCGGATTGCGCTCCTCGCGGCGAGCCTGTTCGCCACGCCCGCCCTGGCCCAAGGATGGATGCCTGGGATGCCCGGCATGGCTCCTCCGGCCGCGCCGCCTGCGGCGGCCAGTCAAGCGGCGGGACACGACATGTCGTCGATGCCAGGCATGACCATGCCGCCCGCCGATGCCCACGCGGGGCACGACATGTCGTCCATGCCTGGAATGGCGATGCCCGGGATGGCCATGCCCCAGGCGCCGGCCGCTGCTCCCGCGCAGGCGGCCATTCCCCAAACCCCGCCGCCGCCGGTTCCAACCGATCACCTGGCCGATCGCTACTTCGATCCGACGGCGATGGCTGCAGCCCGTCGACAGCTCGGCGAAGAGCACGGCGGCGCGGTCTATTCGAAGGTCATGGCCAATCTGCTGGAGTACCAGGGCGGCGGCGGCGGGGGTTACCGGTGGGACGGGGAGGCCTTCTATGGCGGCGACATCGACCGCTTCGTCGCCAAGACCGAGGGCGCCGGCAACGGCCGCACGGGCTTGGGGTCGGCGGAGGCGCAGGCGCTCTATTCGCACGCCATCGGCCGCTATTTCGATCTGCAGGCGGGTGTGCGCCAGGACTTCACCCCCGGCGCGCGCACCTATCTGACCGTGGGAACCCAGGGCCTCTTGCCCTACTGGTTCAATGTTCAGGCGGCCCTGTTCGTCTCCACCCGGGGGGAGGTGCTGGGGCGGCTCGAAGGAAGCTATGATCTGCGGCTGACGCAGCGGCTGGTCCTGCAGCCCCGCGCCGAGCTGAACCTCGCGGCGCAGGACACGCGACAGACCCGGACGGGCTCGGGGCTGTCGGACGCCGAACTCGGCCTGCGGCTGCGCTACGAGGTCCGGCGGGAGTTCGCGCCCTACGTCGGTGTTTCGTACGAGCGCATGTACGGCAATACGGCGACCTTCGCCCGCCGGGCCGGCGACGACGCCGGCGGCGCCAACCTTGTCGTGGGCATCCAGGCTTGGTTCTAAGCCAGAAGGCTGCAGCGCCTGCGTCCGGGGCGTGACGGGGCGTGAGGCCGCCGCTGGACCAGCCCGGAGACCCAGCCAAGGCGGCCGCCGCCGAGATCGCGGTCGTGGCGGACGAGAGGCCGCCATGGACCGGTCAAATCCTGCGCTTCCCGACAGCCGGCGGCGGCGAGCTGCCTATCGTAGTGCGGTCTCCAAGGGCGCTCGCTGACTGGGCCAATGCAACTTTGGCCACTTCCAGGGGAGAAGCCCGTGAGGTCCGCGGCCAACGCATGAGACGGACCAGGCCATCCTCAAGGTCGACTAGACGCCCGCGCAATCCAAGCGCGGGATGTTCGACCAGGCGCCAGGATAGCCAGGCGATCACGAATGCACCGGGTAACGCGATGAAAAGATTTATCCACCAGACGCGCAGCTCTGGAAAATTGGCGACGGCTTGCTGTACTGGATACCCAAAGACATACAGCCCATAGGAATAATCTCCACTTAAGAGCCATCTATCCCGCGGTGGATTTAGAAGACCAAGATAGGTGGTGAAATAAGCGACCGGAAGGGTGATCAAATATTTGCCATCGGGCAGCATAAGACCGATGTAGCTCACCGCGAACGAAACAGCCGCTAGCTCTGCTTTCCAAGGCACTCGATCCCGATAGCGGTAGAGAGCTAAGCCCCACATAAAGCAAACAGAGATTAGTATGCCAGAGAGGGACATGCTTTCACCATGCGACATAAAGAAAGCGTGGATCGTCAAGAGGGCCTGAACGATCGCCAGCGCGAGCACCAGAAGCAGACGTCGCTTCATGACTCCAACAACGGCCAGTACCGACAAGATCAGGTAGCAGTCCAACTCCCAAGGCACAGTCCACA
>JAQGII010000039.1 GCA_028291305.1 Caulobacteraceae bacterium | reverse complement strand
CCGGGTGAAGTCGAACGCCGGCCCGCCCGCCAGCATCTCGCGCGCGGCCGCGTCGAGGCGGCGCTGGACCAGCGCGGGCAGGTGGAGCGGCCGGTTCATCTTCATGCGGATGGGCGTCCTAAATCATGGAGTTAGACACGCCCGGCGGCGAAACCGGTAACCACTTTCGCCTGAGGAGCCCTTGGCCAGACAGACATCTCGGCCCGGGCGCCCGCGGGGGTAACGCAATTGACCAGATGTTGTTCTGGCCCAGCGACCTGGTCAGGCCGACCAGGCCCGCTCATGGGCGGATTGGCGCCTGCCGCCCTCTCCGACGGAGGATGGGACTTCTACGGGAACACCACCGTGCGCAGCCCGCTGAGCAGGATGCGCCGCTCGGCGTGCCATTTGACGGCGCGGGCCAGCACCACCGCCTCCACGTCGCGGCCGCCGGCGACGAAGTCCGCCGCCGTCATGCTGTGCTGGACCCGGTGCACGCCCTGTTCGATGATCGGGCCTTCGTCCAGGTCGTCGGTGACGTAGTGGGCCGTGGCCCCGACCAGCTTCACCCCGCGCGCATGGGCCCGCTGATAGGGCTGGGCGCCCTTGAAGCTGGGCAGGAAGGAGTGGTGGATGTTGATGATCCTTCCCGACCACTTGCCGCAGAAATCGCCGGACAGGACCTGCATGTAGCGGGCCAGCACGATCAGCTCGGCGCCCCGCGCCTCGGCGATCTTCTGGATCTGCGCTTCCTGCTTCGCCTTGGTCTCGGCCGTCACCGGCAGGTAGTCGAACGCCAGCCCGGCGCTGCGCGTCAGCTGTTCGAAGTCCGGATGGTTGGAGATCACGCCGACGATCTCGATCGGCAGGGCGCCGGTGGCGTTGCGGAAGATCAGGTCGTTGAGGCAGTGGCCGAGCTTGGACACCAGCACCAGGGACTTCACCTTCACGGCGGCGTCGAAGAACTGGGCCTTGATGGCGTGGCGCGCGGCGACGACCTCGAAATTGCGGCGCAGGGTCTGCAGGTCGACCCCCGACATCGGCCGGAAGGCGTTGCGCAGGAAGAAGAGGCCGTTGTCCGGGTCGCTGAACTGGCCGCTCTCGGTGATGTTGCACTGGTGCTGGACCAGGAAGTTGGCCACGTCGGCCACCACCCCGATCTGGTCCGGGCACGACAGCACGAGGATGTAGGTCGGAGGCTGGGTGTCGGACGCCATGGTGCGGATCGTTTCTGTAAATCTAGCTCGGCCCTTCCCCCGCGATGGGAGAAGGACAGGAGCTGGGAATGCTCGCGCAGGTCTATCCGGAAGGCGCGCGGGCGGCGCCCCGCGACTTCGACCTCTCCCCCGTCGAGGGGGGAGAGACAGCGTCAAGTCGTTCGGACGACAGCGCTACGGCGCGGCCTTCACCGTGGCCAGGTAGGCGGCGATGTCCGCCCGGTCGGCGGGCGCGCCCACGCGGATGGGCATGGCGTTGCCGGGGATGGTCTTCTGCGGGTTCTCCAGGAAGGCCGCGAGGCTCTCCTGGGTCCACTTGTCTTTGTCGTCCATCATCACCTGGGTGTAGGAGAAGTTCTCGTCTCCGCCGATCTTGCGGCCGACGACGCCCTTCAGGCTGGGGCCCTGGCCGCCGTCGCCGTCGCCCTCGCCCGCCTGGTGGCAGACGCCGCATTGGGTCTTGAACAACATCTGGCCGTGCGAGGCGTCGGCCGCCATCGAGGGAGAGGCCAGGGCCAGGAGCGCGCCCGCCGCAGCGGCTGCCGAAATCAGCGTCTTCATGAGTCCTCGTGTCTTACTTACTTGCCGCGTCTTACCGGGACGCCGTCTGCCCGGCCACGTAGGCCACTCGCCAAACTACATTGCCGCCGTCGTCGCTGACCAGCAGCGATCCGTCCTTGGCTTCGACCAAGCCCACCGGGCGGCCCCAGACGTTGCCGTCCGGATTGACGAAGCCGAGCATGAAGTCCTCGTACTCGCCGGTCGGCACGCCATTTTTAAGGCGCACGCGCACCACCTTGTAGCCGGTGCGCTGCGTGCGGTTCCACGAGCCGTGCATGGCGACGAAGGCGTCGCCGTCGTACTCCTTGGGGAAGGCGGAGCCGGCGCCGTTCCAGAACATCAGCTGCAGCGGGGCGGAGTGCGGCTGGTAGAGCACGTCCGGCGTGGTGATGTGGTCCTTCAGGTCCGGCCGCTCGCCGGCTTTGCGCGGGTCCTCGTGGGCGCCCAGATAGTACCAGGGCCAGCCGAAGAACTGGTCGGCCTTCACCCGGGTGGAGTAGTCGGGCACCAGGTTGTCGCCCAGCAGGTCGCGCTCGTTGGTGGTGCACCACAGGTCGCCGGTCCTGCCGTTGACCGACAGGCCCGAGCAGTTGCGGATGCCCGAGGCATAGGTCTTCAGGTTCTTGCCGTCGGGGGTCGAGGTCAGCACCACCGCCCGGTTGGTCTCGTCGCCCCAGCCGGTCCCCCGCCCGTGCTGGGCGTCCCAGGCCTGGGCCTCGGCGACGCTCTTCCTGGGCATGGTCTCGGCGACGTTGGAGCCGGAGCCGACCGCCACGAACAGCTTGGAGCCGTCCGGCGAGAAGGCCAGGTCGCGGGTCCAGTGGCCGCCGCCGGAGGGGATCTTGGGGATGACCACCTCGGCCGGGCCGGAGGCCTTCAGGTCGCCGGCCTTGTAGGGGTAGCGCACCACGGAGTCGGTGTTGCCGATGTAGACCCACTTGGGGTCCTTCTCCGGATAGAAGGCGATGCCGTAGGGCTGGCTCAGGTTGTCGGCGAACACGGCCACCTGTTCGGCCTTGTCCGAGCCGGGCTTGGCGCGCAGCACGCTGATGCGGCCCTGGGTGCTTTCGGCGACGAAGATGTCGCCGTTGGGGGCCATGCGCATGCGGCGCGGCCCCACCAGGTCGGTGGTGAAGGCGGTGACGGTGAAGCCCGCCGGCGTCTTGATCTTGGCGCCCTCCGGCATCTTCACCAGCCGGGGCTGGTTGCGCGCGGACTGGCTGGCGAACGGCGGGGGCAGATCGGCCACGGCGAGGTGGCGCCAGACCCCCGGGGCATCGGTGTTGTAGTCGCCGAAGGCGGCCTGACCGGAACGGACCGCGGTGTCGGCGAAGGACGCCCCCCACCATGCTCCAACGGGCGCGGCGACGGCCAGAACGGCCAGCAGGACGTAGCGCTTCATCTGATGACCTCCCGCCGGGGCCGGTCCGCGGCCCCTCGCGACGGGACTATATCCGCCAACGTTGACTTGTCACGGGGGCCTGTTGGCCCGACAGGCGATGACCGGTCCGGTTCAGCGGCAGGCCGCCTCGCGGCTGGCGGGCATCAGGATCACCGCGCGCGGCCGGACCCGGTCGAAGATGCGCCGGTCGAAGCGGCAGTCGGCCTGATGGATCCAGGCCAGGCCCACGCCCGCGCGGCGGAAATACTGGGCCATGAAGTCGGAGGCGTAGGAGTCGCCGATGATCAGCACGGGCCCGCCGGGTCGCGTGCCGGCCACCAGGAAGGCGGGCGGATAGACGCCGTGGTCGAGGTCGTCGAGGCCGCCGTCGGTCGGGCGGCTGTCGGGGCCTTCGGGCGGTTGCGGCAACAGCTCGGCGGGCAGGCCGACGGCGCCGGACAGCCGCACCAGGTCGGACTCCGCGGCGGGGACCTGGCGCCAGCGGATCGCGCCGGGATCGATGCTCCAGGGCAGGTCCAGGGCCCGCATGACGCCATTGTAGGCCGCCAGGGCGCCGATGTTGGTCCAGTGGCTGTCGTGATGCTGGTACAGGGCGCCGTGCCCCTTGGCCGCCTGCATCGCCGGCCGCAGGTCGAGCGGGACGGAGCCGCAGGCCCGCGCGGCCCGCAGGACCAGCTCCGGCTGCGTCGGCGCGCCCTTGGGGACCCAGTCGGGCACGGCCTCGGGATAGATTTCCGCCGGCCCCGGCGCCGGGGCGAACAGGAAGGGGACGCGGC
>JAQGII010000026.1 GCA_028291305.1 Caulobacteraceae bacterium | reverse complement strand
GGCCACCTCCGGCTTCACATTGAGGTTGCCCCCGGAATATTGAGTGATGGCGTAGGGTTTATTGTTGAACGGATCTGTTCCAGTGACCACGCTGGGCGTCTGACCCTGGAACAGCTGAAAGAGGCTGGGCGCGAGGATATCGCGCGACTCCGTGGCGCGGACGCGCAGGTCGTTGATCGGCTGGTAGTTCAAGCCCACCTTCCAAGTAATGGCAGGGCCGGACGTGCTGTACTGGGTGTAACGCAGGGCGCCGCTGAACTCCAGGT
The DNA here is from genome assembly GCA_028291305.1 of Caulobacteraceae bacterium. Lineage (GTDB taxonomy): Bacteria > Pseudomonadota > Alphaproteobacteria > Caulobacterales > Caulobacteraceae > BOG-938. The sequence continues at coordinate 12,115 of JAQGII010000026.1, read as the reverse complement.
TCTTCACCAAGGTGAAGTCCTTCATCAGGGGAACTACGGCTTCGCCGCCGACCTCCCACACCGAGTTCGCGCCTGCTGCTGCGGCCGTGGTGTTGCCCACGAACTGCTGGGTGGGGCCGTTCGCGTTCCTGCCGGTGGCGACCCAGGTGGGCCGCAGGCCGGTCAGTTGCGGCAGTAGGGTGGGGGGGGCGTCGGTGGTCTGCTGGAGGCCCACCCACCGGGCCTCGGTGTTGGCCGACACCGACACAGGGCCGGCCCAGGTATTGAAGGCTGTACCGGAGATGCTGCCCGACAGGTCGTCGATATTATTCGCGATCGTGTAGGCCGTGTTCTGCATGACGTAGCTGAGGGCAGCGGCGGATTCATTGCCTTGTCCGATGAAATTGAGCGGCACGCATCCGGGATACAGGCTGGCGCTAGAGGTCAAGCTGACATTGCAGACGATGTTGCCGCTGGGATCCTTCACCGCGTCCAGGGCCGCATAGAAGTGCGACGTATTGAGATTGTTGTCGGTTTCTATGTGGTTGATCCCCTGGCCGTGCGTATAGGCGGCGTTCCAGCTGAACTCGTCGTTGTAGAGCTTGCCTTTCAGGCCAAAGGTGCCGGAGAGATTTGAGTCCCACGCATTGGTCCGCTGCATGAAGGCCAGGTTCTGCGCCAGGGAGGACAGGGTGAGGGTGGCGGCGGGCTTGCCGGGAGGCGAAGCGGCGGTCAACGCCGCCTGGGCGTTCGCCGGAAGATAGGGATTGCCGCTCAGGATCGTCACGGACAGCGGGGTTGGCGGAATAAAGTAGTTGGTCTGCGACAGGCCGGCGGCGACCTGGGCGTAGGCCGTGATCCCGTGGCCCACATCGTAGTCGAAGCGGGCGAAGAGATTGTCGGTGTCCAACGGCTTGGTCAGCTGCCCGCCGGTGAGATAGGCCCCGTCGCCGCCTACCTGCAGGCCCCCGCTGGTGATGCCGGCGGTGGTGCTCGGGAGGCTGCCCGTGAGGGCGCCGGCTTTGAACGGCGCCAGGGTTCCACTGCCAATGAACTGCTGGCCCACGAGCGACGCCGGCCCGCTGGTGATATAGCCCCCCAGGGTCGTCGTCGACATGCGCAGGTTGTTGTAGATGAGAAAGGGATTGGCGGCTCCGGTTGTTGTAGGAGCCTGGGCGCTAAATTGGCCAGCCCCGGCATAGCCCGGGATGGAGTTCGTGAAGCTACGGTCGGCCTGGTTGATGGCTGCCGATTGACTGTGCTCGTAACTGGCCTCGAAGTGACCGTTGTCGAGCACCCTTGTCCCGAAGGCCACGCTGACCTTGTTCGAGGGCGCGTCGCCGTAGGTGGAGATGCCGGATTGGACCGAGCCCTTGAAACCGCTGAACTTGGTGTCGAGGATGTAGTTGACCACCCCGCCGACCGCGTCGGAGCCGTAGATGGCCGAGGCGCCGCCGGTGACGATTTCCACGCGCTGCACCAGCGCCTGGGGCAGGGTGTTGGTGTCCACCGTGCCGGTGGTGTTGGTCGCCGGTACGCGCACCCCGTCCAGCATGACCAAGGTTAGGGCCTGGCCGAGCCCGCGCAGGTTCAGGTAGTTCCCGGCCGGGGCCGCGGCTCCGGTATTGGTTTGCGTGGTGAACTGCGGCGAGAATTCCGGCAGCTTGTTCAGGGCGTCCGCGATATTGGTCGGGGTCGTCGCGAGCAATTCGGTCACGGTGGCCACGGTGACGGGCGTGGGGGCCAAATAGCCGTTGCGCACGATGCGGCTGCCGGTGACGACCACGGTGTCGAGTTGTCCGGGCGCGCCCGGCTGCGGCGCCTGGTCGGCCGCAGCGACCGCCGTCGTGGCGGGAGCCGCCAGCACAGGCTCCGCGTACAGCAGAGCGCCAGCAGCCGTCATCCCCAATAGCATCGCAATGCGAGTCATGTCCCCCCCATGTTTCTTGGGGCCGTCCTCAAGGAACGGACCTCGCTGCCTAGACGTTCTGGGCGCCGATATCGGAAATGAGGCGATAGATTTGGCGAGGCGGCCGCCCGCGACACGACGCCATCTGCGGGACTGGCGATGACGGCGGCTCTTGATGCGCCGCCGTTCAGCCCGATGATCGCGAGCGGATGCGCATCGAAGGCGGCGGATATCGCCGCGACGGCGCTGTCAGTCCGACGCGAACTTGTCTCCGGTGGGCGCAGAGAGGGCAGGGACGTCAGGGCTCAGGCCGCGAGGGTTTTCCACGCGGCCAGGGCGGCCGAGCGTCGCGCTTTGTAGTGATCTCGGCTGATGAGGTGGCGGTCCTGATTGAAGTGGTTATGGAAGGCGGCGTGGCCGGAGCTGAATTTCTGCAGGGTCTTCATCCTGCGAAAACTGAGCATGGCCCGCTCCCGTCGTCGTATGGGCTGGTGTGAGTTCTCCGCCCGGTTGTTGAGCCAACGCCCACTTGGCGATATCCAGACCGATCGTAACAACCTGGCCCATGGCTCTCTCCTCCTGCTCTGCAGGAGCATAGGCTCCCGCGGCGATGGAGAGCCGTCCACAGCATCAGAAGCGGAACTTAGCTCCCGACCCAGGAGCAGACATTCCCAGGAGCCCGCGCGGCGGCCGGACTTGCGGCGCCGTCAGATCGGGCGTGTCGGCGGTTTCCAGCGGGATTGCCCCCTTTCCAGGCAAGTGAACGCTATTCATGCCCGCGAAGGCCAGCGGCCGTTGCGCCCGCCATTGCAGAGCTCGTAGCAATCCGATCTAGCGAGCGGCGCGCTGGCGAGCGCTCGCGGGGGGGGGCAGATGACATTCGCCTATTTCGACTGGATCTCTCGCCACGCGGAGGTGCGTGGGGGGAAAAGGCGCACCGCGGTGGTCGACCTGGGATCTGGGCGACGGCACACCTACCGCGACCTCGACGATCGCATCGACCGCCTGGCCGCCCATTTCGCAGCTCTGGGAGTTGTACGCGGCGACCGTATCGCGGCGCTCAACGGCATTGTCAGAGTAAAATCTATACTGGCGCCTCGGCACGCGGCGACGAAAGCGGTGTCGCTGTTTTTGCTGACGAATTCGCGGCACGGTCGGTCCGTTTTCACGCGGAAGATCCACTATACTCAGCTGCTCTGCCAATGCCCTTTCGCCACTTGGCTGGGTATCGGACTTGGGAAATATGCATGTTCATGAAATGCCTTGCCATGGGGGCGCTGTGCGCCTCGCTGATCGCGACAGCCGCGGAAGCCCGCGTGGTGCGGCTGGAGATCCTGCGGCGCGAACCGATTCTCAGCGGCAAGCAGTTCGGCGCCGCGGGTCCGTACGAGAAGCTGGTGGGCAAGGTGCATTTCACGCTCGACCCCAAACTTGCCATCAACAAATCCATCGTAGACTTGGACCTGGCGCCCAAGAATGCGCAAGCCGAAGTGGAATTCACTGCGGACTTCTTCATGCTCAAGCCGGTTGACCCCAAGAAGGGCAATCACCGCCTCTTCTATGAAGTGGGCAATCGCGGCGGCAAATCCATGCTGCGCTATTTCCAGAAAGCCATGGACAGCAAGGACCCGACGAGCGCCCAGGAAATCGGCGATGGCGCCTTGATGAACCAGGGCTGGACGCTGCTCTGGATGGGCTGGCAATGGGACGTGCCGCCGGGGCAGATGCGCATGGACATGCCCATCGCCACCGATCACGGGAAAAAGATCACCGGGCTGGTCAGGGGCGATTTCGTGCCCAGCGATCATTCCCCCACCCAGTCTCTGGCCGACCGAAATCATCTCACCTATCCCATCGACGACGAGAACAGTCCCGACAATGTGATGACGGTGAGGGACAATCCCACCGACACGCGGCAAGTGATCCCGCGCGCCAAATGGCATTTCGTGAACGGCGTCGCGGTGTCGCTGGATGGCGGCTTCGAGCTGGGCCGCATCTATGACGTGGTCTATCGCGCCAAGGATCCCCGCGTGACGGGGACGGGGCTGTCGGGCACGCGCGACGTGATCAGCTTCCTCAAACATGACCAGAGCGCGGCCAATCCCATGCCAGGCATCACCTATGCCTATGGCTGGGGCGTGTCGCAGTCGGGCCGTACGCTGCGCCAGTTCCTCTATGAAGGCTTCAATGAGGACGAAGAACACCGCATCGTCTTTGACGGCGTGATCGACGAAGTGGGCGGCGCGGGGAGGGGCTCGTTCAATCACCGCTTCGGCCAGGCCTCGCGCGACGCGGAGGAGTTCTTCGACTTCTTCTATCCGGTGGACATGTTCCCCTTCACCGATGGCGTCGAGACCGACCCCGTCACCGGCGAGGCCGGCTCGCTTCTGGGCAATGCCGAGGCGCACCATGTGCGGCCCAAGCTGTTCCACATCTTCTCCAACTCGGAATATTTCAACCGCGCCGGCTCGCTGATCCATACCGACGTGACCGGCACGCATGACATCGCGCCCCCGCCGGATTCGCGCATCTACTTCGTCTCGTCGGGGCCGCATGCCTTTGGGCCCTTCCCGCCGGTGCAGGCGGAAGGCGCTGCCGCCTTCAACAATCCGGTGAGCCGCAATCCCATTGTGCGCGCGCTGTTGAAGGACATGGACGATTGGGTGACCAAGGGCGTCGCGCCGCCAGACAGCCGCATCCCGCATATCGCCGACGGCACTTTGGTGCCGACCGCAAAAGCGGGCTGGCCCACTATTCAGGGCGTGCCGTTCCCGGTGCCGAACATCAGGACCTACCGGCTGGATTTCGGACCGGAATGGAGCAAGGGCATCGTGCTGAACGAGCCGCCCAAGGTGGGCCAGATCTATGTCGGGCTGGTGCCCGCGGTGGATGAAGCCGGCAACAGCCGCGCCGGCATCCGCCTGCCCGCGATCGCGGCGCCGGTTGGCACCTATGGCGGGTGGAATTTCCGTTCGCCCGCGATCGGACGGCCCGACCAGCTGTTCGGCGAGATGGGCTCATTCCATCCCATGCCGCGAACCAAGGAAGAGCGGCTGAAGAGCGGCGATTCAAGGCTCTCCATTGCCGAGCGCTACAAGAGCCGCGACGAGTACATCGCCAGGGCGACCACGGTGGCGAAGCAGATGGTCAAGGACCGTTTCCTGCTGCCCGAGGATCTGAATGATCCGATCGACCAGGCGGTGACGATCTATGACTGGGCGGTCAACCCCAGCCCTCAATACAAAGGTGTCGAGAACGAGAGAAAGCGGTCGCCTGTTGCCAAGGTTCCCGCCATCGGCGCCCCGAAAGCTGACGCCGTGAAGGTCGGCTAGGTTCGATTGAGGCGAGGATGTCGTCGGCGGACTTGGTCCAGCGGAAGGGCTTGGGGTCTTTGTTGTGCTGATTGAGCCAGGATGAACTGGTCGGGGTCAGGTGGACATGCCAGCGCGGCCGCTTGGCCAGCCAGTCGCGGATCAGCTGGGTCTTGTGAGTGGCGTAGTTGTCCGTAGGCGAGTGAACATGATGGCCAAGACCCAATCGCATTCGCCCCGGATGCTGCTCTATCTCGTTGCCGGACTGTTGATGGGCAGCCTTGTCGGAGTGGTGTTGCCCGGATTGGGCGCTCGTCTCGAGATCGTCAGTCTGGCGTTCGTCCAGGCGGTCAAGATGATTGTCATTCCGCTCGTGTTTTCGGCGGTGACGATGGGAAGCTATCGTCTCGGCTCGAACCCGGGCGGAATGGCCCGCCTGACGCTGCTTGCGTTCGGGTGGTTCTTCTTCGCCACCTTCGTCTCGGCGATGACGGGACTGACGCTGGACCGCATTTTCCAGCCCGGCGTCGGCGCTCATCTGCATGCGGCTCAAGCGGCGACCACGCTCACCGGCGCGCCGGTCGACTGGCAGAAATTCTGGCTTGGCCTCATTCCGAGCAACGTGCTCGCGGCGATGTCGGAGCAAAAAGTTCTGCCGACGCTGATCTTCGCCGTCCTGTTCGGCCTTTCTCTCGCGCGTATCGGGGAGGAGAGGGCGCGGCCGATCGTCGGGCTGCTGGAGTCGCTGTTCGCCGCGATATTTCAGCTGACGAACTGGATCGTCAGGCTCGCACCGCTCGCCGTGTTCACGGTCGCGGCCTGGTTCGCGGCGACCCAAAGCTTCCAGGTCGTGGTCGCGCTGAGCAAGCTGGTCGGCCTGATGTATCTGGGCCTGTTCATCGTCGTGGCGCTCTGCCTGCTGGCGTTGGCGCTGATGGGGCGCAGGCCCCTCTCCTTCGCCCGCCAGATGCTCGACCCGGTGCTGGTGGGCTTCGCCACGCGCTCATCGGAAGTGGCGCTGCCGATCCACATGGAGAAGCTGCTGGAGGCAGGCGTCGACCCGCGCGTCGTGTCGACCGTGCTGCCGCTGGGCTACAGTTTCAACCTCGACGGCGCGGCCCTCTACATGTCGCTGATCGTCACCTTTCTCGCGGAGGCCTACGGCATGCATCTCGACGCGCCGAGGCTGGCCGTGATCCTCCTGACCATCTTGCTCGCCAGCAAGGGGGTCGCCAACGTGCCATCTGGATCGATGGTCGCCGCGGCCGGCGTCGTGGTGAGCCTGGGCCTGCCGCCGGAAGCCGTGGCGATCATGGCGGGCGTCGACATCTTCCTCGATATGGGCCGCACCGCCGTGAACGTGTTCGGCAACACCTGCGCAGCGGTGTTCGTCGACCGCTTCGGAAAGCTTCCCGAGATCGGCGACACCCGTTTCCCGGCGGCGGCCGCGTCGGTCAAGGCTGTTTCCCTTGTCTAGCCAGGTTCCGACATGGAGTCGGCCATGATCAACACGATCCCCGGGACGTTGCAGCCCGGCGCGCTCGATCGGCGTGCGGGCCTGGGCCCGAACCGCGACCTGATCGGCCGACCAAACGGGCGGAAGCTGCTCAGCACGCCTGCCTTGATCCTCGATCTCGATGCGCTCGAACACAACATCGGGGTAATGGCGGCGTTCGGCCGCAAGAGCGGCATTGCACTGCGCCCGCACGCCAAGACTCACAAGAGCGCCCATATCGGCGCCTTGCAGCGGCAAGCGGGCGCCGTTGGGCTCTGCTGCGCCAAGCTTGGTGAAGCCGAGGCGCTGGCGGGCGAGGACGCGGGGCCGCTGCTGATCACCTCCCCCGTCGTGGGGCCGAGCGCCCTGGCGCGGCTGGCGACCCTGTGCGACCGGACCGACCTGAGCGTGGTGGTCGACAGCGAGGAGAATGTGCTCGCGCTGGGCGCGGCGCTGCAGGGGCGGCGCCTTACCGTCCTGATCGATCTCGATCCCGGTCTGCATCGCACGGGCGTCCCGGGTGCGGGTGCAGCCGTGGAGCTTGCACGGGCGATCCAGGACCAGGAAAACCTGCGGTTCGGCGGGCTTCAGTTCTTCAGCGGGCCGACCCAGCACATCGAGGACTATCGAGCGCGAAGTCGCGATGTGGAGGACCGGACCGCCAATCTCGTCGCCGTCGCCGAGGCCCTGCGGAGCGCTGGATTTCCGCCGGCGGTCATCACGGGCGGTGGAACCGGGACGCACGAGATCGACGCTCGCCTCGGCGTGATGACCGAACTTCAAGTCGGATCCTACGTGTTCATGGACGACCAATATTCGACGTGCGCGCTCTATCCAGCCACGGCGAGCCCGTTCCGTACATCGCTGACGATCGATACGCGGGTGGTCAGCGCGAACTGGCCCGGGCTGGTCACGGTCGATGCGGGACTCAAGGCGTCGACCGGATCGCTTCTCCCGCCTCGGATCCTCTCGGGCGCGCCGGAAGGGGCGATCTACGAATATCGCGGCGACGAGCATGGCGCCGTCATCCTGCCTGAAGGCGCGCGTGCGCCCCGGCTCGGGGACGTCGTCAGCCTCGGGACGCCGCACTGCGATCCCACCGTCAATCTCTACGACTTCTATCACGTGGTCCGTGGCGACGACCTGATCGACATCTGGCCGGTAACGGCGCGCGGACTCTCCAGTTAGCGGGGCCGCTTCTGCGCCTTTTCGCGCTCGTTGGGGCGCATCTCGCCGACGGGTGCTGTCAGTCCAACGGCAACTCGTCTCTGGTCGGCGAGGCGAGGGCAGGGACGTCGGAATCTAGGCCGCTCTCACCGGGTAAGGGCGGGCGTTTCAAAGCCACGCCCGCCGACCTGCCCGATGCGGCGCCGATCGGGCCGTTACCGCCACCCTGCGCGGCCCCAAGGGCGCCAGTCCCAGCCGCCCCAGTCCCAGTTGTCCTGGTACATCATCGCGGTCATCTGTTGTTCGTCGACGATCTTGCGGGCCAGGACATCCTGTTTGTAGGCGCCATAAGCCTTCTGATCGCCGACATAGAGACAATTGCAAACGACCGGGTCGGCATACACGTACTGGGTCGTGTCGCCGGTGGTCTTTGGCACGAACTTGTTCGGCGGAAGCTGATGCAGCTCCGTCTGGCGTTGGGGTGTGTTCGCCGGAAGCACTGTGAAGCCGGCGGCGGCAAGGGTGTCTTCCTTGGTTCCGATCCGTTCCGCCGTCGTCTGGCAAGCGGCCAGCGCCACAGCGCTCGCCGCGATGGCGACGGAAGTATTGAGTATCTTCATGACTCGGAGACTCCTGAAATGGTGAAGTACGGACGATGCCGGGATTGTTAGAGTCCCGGCACATCCGTCGCGATTACTCAAGACAAACAGCAGCGCTGACGTGGCACATGGGCGTGCTGCTGTACTAAGGCGTGAAGTATGCGGGTCCGTCCGGATTGAAGTCCTTGGCCCGCGCCTGAGCTCTGATGAGAATGTCTGAGCGCGACGGGCAGGTCGGTTGGGCCTGCGGCGCTTGAGGGCGAACCGTCGGCCTCCCGATTCCACGCCGGTAGTTCTCAGATGTCTTCACATCTGCTCAGGCAAACGCCAAAGACCGCGCCCGCCACGCCGATCAAAGGTCCCCGGATGCGGACCTGTCCTGGACCGCCTCGAGCTAGGCGGTCGTCCATCGCCGATTTCCATCGCGCCGCACAAACGCCGAAGGACAGCGCATCATGTATTCTGAGAACATCGACAATTTTGCGGAGGCGGGCGCGCACAAGGCGCTGGCCCTGCGCGAACGCCCGATCCCCTTTCTCGCCGGCGCCGCGATGGCGGGCGCCTACATCGGCTTCGGGGATATCGTGATGTTTTCGACCGGCGCCCATGTGGGCGCAGCCTACGTCCACATGGTCATGGGAGGGGTGTTCGCCTGCGCTCTGACATTTGTCCTCTTCGCCGGCTCCGACCTGTTTACCGGCACCGCCATGTACATGCCCTTCGCCCTGCTTCGGGGAAAGGCCGGTATCGGAGAGATGGTGAGCGTCTGGGCCGCCTCCTGGATCGGCAATCTCCTGGGCGCCGTCGTGCTGGCGTTATTGTTGATCATGGCCGGCGGCGGTGTTCTGCTTACCGATGGCTCGGCCACCTTCTTCAAGGTGGTGGAGGCCAAGATGGCGGCCTCCGGTCCGGAGCTGTTCGCCCGCGGGCTGCTCTGCAATTGGCTGGTGTGCCTGGCGATCTGGATGTGTGGTCGAACGACGAGCGACGGCGCCAAACTTGGTCTGATCTTCTGGTCGGTCTTCGTGTTCATCGCGAGCGGGTTCGAGCACAGCGTGGCCAACATGTTCGCCTTTGCCGTCGCTCTGCTCGGACCGCACCCGGCGACCATTTCGCTGTCTGGAGCCCTTCACAACGAATTGTGGGTCACACTCGGCAACCTCGTTGGCGGAGCGGTCTTCATGGCGCTCGGATATTGGGTGCAAGGTGACTCGGTCGGCCACCCATCGCATTCGAGGATCGGTGGCGCGGTGACGAACCCCCGCACGCGCCCCTAGCTCCCCCGCGAGAATGGGGAGTCAGCCGACGATGTTCAGTTTTTCCGCCATCAGGACGAGGTCGGCCAAGGATGTGGCGGCCATCTTGAGCATAACGTTGCGGCGATGGACCTTGATGGTGATCTCGCTGACGCCAAGGTCGGCGGCGATCTGCTTGTTGAGACGGCCGCCTACAACCTGCGCCATCACCGCCTGTTCGCGCGGCGTCAGCGAGTCGAAGCTGGTCCGAAGCCTCGCCAGGGCCGCGTCCCGCTGCCGCTGATGACGATCCTGTTCCAGGCCGGATTGGATGGCGTCCAGCAGATCCTGCTCGCGAAACGGCTTGGTCAGGAACTCAATGGCGCCCCCCTTGATCGCGCGCACCGACATGGGAATATCGCCGTGTCCGGTGATGAAGATGATCGGCAGGCGCGCGCCGGCGTTTGTGAGCTCACGCTGGAAATCCAGTCCGCTTTGACCGGGTAACCTGACGTCCAGAACCAGGCAAGCTGGGCCCTTGGGGCGCCCCGCCTTCAAGAATTCCGACACCGTGCCGTAAAGGTCGCCATGTAGGCCCACCGATCGCAGGAGCCGGCCCAAGGCCGACAACACGTCGGGATCGTCATCGATCACGATGACCGTGTCGGCCGCTTCAGCCATGGGCTGCGCCCGCAAGCAGCGCCGCAGGCCCCCGGCGGCGACCCCATGTTCCGACGTTCCAGGTGCGTTTCATTTGATGGACCAGACGCCTATCGCAGGCCGTCGAAACCGGACCCACAGCCTCCAGATAACGGAGGGCTGCCGCGCAATCAAACGCGCCGCCGGAACCGTCGCAGCCGAAGGCGCGTAGTTGAATTTCACTTTCGACGGTAACGTGATGTTCGCCCGCGTTGCTCCGCAATCCTTGATCGAGATGTCGATGGCAAAGTTCCAGCCGAGGACAGGTTCCCCGAGCGCTCGTGGCCGTGCCGGTCGGGTATGACATGAACAACCTCTCGACGCTCCAACGTTACGGCCTAGCGGTGGTTTCGTGCGGTGTCGCGCTGGCGGCGGCCTGGCCAATTGACGCGCCGGCTTCCAGCTTTCTGTTGGCTGTCACGGTAAGCAGCCTGGTCGGAGGATTGGGGCCGGGCCTCCTTTGCGTCGCCCTTTCAGCCCTGGCCTTCGGCGGCCTCTTTGTGAGTGGAGTCCTTCGGCCCCCTTTTCACCCGACCGATCCCATGCGGATGGTGGTCTTCGCGGCGACCGCGTTGATGGTGGCCGGGCTGATGGAGCTGAAACGGCGCGCTGAGGACGCCGGCAAACGGGCCGAGGACGCTCTGCGCGAAGCGCGCGAGGATCTCGCGCATGTCGGCCGGGTGACCGCAATGGGAGAGCTGACGGCCTTCATAGCTCACGAAGTGAATCAACCGATTACCGCTTCCGTGACCAATGCCAACGCCTGCCTGCGCTGGCTGGCCGGGGACACGCCAAATCTCGAGGAAGCGCGTGAGGCCGCCAGGAGTATCGTCAATGCCGGGACGCGCGCGTCTGAAGTCGTCAACCGGACCCGCCTCTTCTTCAAAAAGGGTGCGTCACAACGGGAGCTGGTCGATATGGATGAGGTCGTTGGCGAGACCGTCGTCCTGCTCCAAAGCGAAGCGACGCGGTACGCCATATCAATCCGGACATCGCTCTCGTCAGGTTTGTCGAGGTTCGTCGGGGATCGCATTCAATTGCAGCAGGTCATGATGAACCTCATCATGAACAGCATCGACGCGATGAAGGACGTTGAGGGCGCCCGTGACCTCGCCATTGCCTCAGAGCGAACGGTCAGCGGTGAGATCTTGGTTTCCGTCAGCGACACCGGGGTTGGGCTGCCGTCGGGGCCAGCCCAGATCTTTGATGCCTTCGTCACGACGAAACGCCACGGAACCGGGTTGGGACTGTCGATCAGCCGCTCGATCGTCCAGGCGCACGGCGGCAGGCTTTGGGCGACGCCGAACACCCCCCGCGGTGCGGTGTTCCAGTTCACCCTCGCGATTGAGGATGAGCCGCTCGATCCAGAACCCTGAATTCCGACGATGGCCTGCCAGCGTGCCAGCCTGCCTGCCATGCCGGGCGCCCCGCCCGAGTCCTGATCCAAGGACATCGCCGTTCTATACTTTGGTGTAGGTTCTAGTCGCCTGATCGACGTCGATCCATCCCATCGGTCATAACAAACCCACCAACGTCGAATAGCCAACGCCCGTTGTCCGGACCTAATACTTTGATGGAAGTATGAGGACGGGCTTGGCCAAGATGTTTCTCATTTCAGTTGTTGACGATGACAGGTTGGTGCGAGAGGCCATTGCGGGTCTCCTGAGGGCCCACGGCTTTCTGCCTCAGGCGTTTGCGTCAGCCGCGAGCTTCCTGGTCTC
>JAQGII010000019.1 GCA_028291305.1 Caulobacteraceae bacterium | reverse complement strand
AAGGAGAATTGCGATGGGTTACCGGGTGGCCGTAGTCGGCGCCACGGGCAACGTGGGCCGTGAAATGATGGCGATCCTCGAGGAAGTGAGCTTCCCCGTGGACGAGATTTTCGCCGTGGCCTCGCGCAAATCCATCGGCATGGAGGTCTCCTTCGGCGAGAAGACGCTGAAGTGCGTCGACCTGCAGACCTTCGACTTCACCAAGGTCGACATCGTGCTGATGTCGGCGGGCGGCGACGTGTCCAAGGAATGGTCGGAGAAGATCGGCAAGCTCGGTCCGGTGGTGATCGACAACTCGTCGGCCTTCCGCATGCATCCGGACGTGCCGCTGATCGTGCCGGAAGTGAACCCGGACGCGGTCGAGGGCTTCCGCAAGAAGAACATCATCGCCAATCCCAACTGCTCCACCGCCCAGCTGGTGGTGGCGCTGGCGCCGCTGCACGAAGAGGCGCGGATCAAGCGGGTGGTGGTCTCGACCTACCAATCCGTCTCCGGCGCCGGCAAGGCGGGCATGGACGAGCTGTGGACCCAGACCAAGGCCATCTACGGCCTGGGCGACGCCACGCCCAAGAAGTTCACCAAGCAGATCGCCTTCAACGCCATTCCCCACATCGACGTCTTCCTGCCGGACGGCTCGACCAAGGAGGAGTGGAAGATGGTCGCCGAGACCAAGAAGATCCTCGATCCCAACATCGAGCTGGTCGCCACCTGTGTGCGGGTGCCGGTGTTCGTCGGCCATTCGGAGTCGGTGAACATCGAGTTCCACTCGCCGCTCGACGAGGACGAGGCCCGCGACATCCTGCGCGAGGCCCCCGGCGTGGTGGTGATCGATAAGCGCGAGGACGGCGGCTACATCACCCCGGTCGAGGCCGCGGGCGAGTTCCCGGTCTACGTCAGCCGCATCCGCAAGGACCCGACCGTCGAGCACGGCCTCAACCTGTGGTGCGTGTCCGACAACCTGCGCAAGGGCGCGGCGCTCAACGCCGTGCAGATCGCCCAGCTGCTGCACGAGCGCGGCCTCCTGGAACGCGCGCCCGCATGACCTCCGCCTCGGGGACTTTCCGGGCTGGTCCTGGAAGCGTCTCCGAGGACCGGTCCGCCCTGTTCGCCGGGATCGGCTGCTACGTCCTGTGGAGCGGACTGTCGGTCCTGTTCATGGCCCTCGCGGGGCATGGCGTAGGACCGTGGGAGATCCTTGCCCACCGCTGCCTCTGGTCGCTGCCGTGGGCGACGGGCCTGCTGTGGCTGGCGCGGGGCGGGCGGGAGGCCTGGGCGGTGCTGCGCACGCCGCGCACCCTGCTGTGGCTGGGCTGCAGCGCGGTCCTGGTGTCGCTGAACTGGTCGGTCTTCATCCTCGCCTCGACCACGGGGCGCAAGCTCGACGCCAGCCTGGGCTATTACATCAATCCCCTGCTCAACATGGCGGCCGGCGCCGTGCTGTTCCGCGAGCGGATCAGCCGGATGGGCCTGCTAGCCATCGCGCTGGCGACGGTGGGCGTGGCGCTGCAGGCGGCGGCGGTCGGCCATCCGCCCTGGCTGGCGCTCAGCATGGCCGTGAGTTTCTGGGCCTACGGCGTGATCCGCAAGCGCGTCCCGGCCAGCGCCCAGGTCGGCCTGTTCGTCGAATGCCTGATGCTGGCGCCGCTGGGCCTGGCCTATCTGCTGTGGCTGCACGGCCGGGGCGTCGCGCCCCTGGGGTCGAGCCCGGCCGCGACGCTGCTGATCCTGGCCACCGGGCCGGCGACGGCGATCCCGCTGTCCCTGTTCGCCTTCGCCGCGCGCCGGCTGCCGCTGTCCACCATGGGCTTCCTGCAGTTCATCATGCCGACCGTGATCTTCGGCATCGCCATGGCCACCGGCGAGCCGCTGACGCCCCTGCGCGCCGTGTCGTTCGGCTTCATCTGGAGCGGCGTGGCCGTGTTCAGCGTCGGGTCGGCGCTGGCCGCCCGGCGCGCGGCTGAGGGCAGACCGTCGGCAGGCTGATTGAATTCGCCTCACGCGCGAATCTAGAGCGTTGATTGAATATTATACGGCGGCGGCGAATAGTGTCCCCGCGGTCCACCACGGCCGCCGGCATGCCGAGGGGCCATGAAGGGCGTCGTCTTCAATCTTCTGGAAGAGGTGGTCACCGACCATTATGGCGCGGACACCTGGGACGACCTGCTGGACGCCTCGGGCCTGGACGGGGCCTATACCTCCCTCGGCAGCTACGACGACGAACAACTGGAGAAGCTGGTCTCCAGCGCCTGCTCCGCCCTGAACCTGCCGCGCGCGGCGGTGTTGCGCTGGTTCGGCGCCGAGGCCATGGCCCACCTGGCCAGGATCTATCCGGTGTTTTTCGAACCGCACCAGTCGACCCGGCCCTTCCTGACCAGCGTCAACGGCATCATCCACCCCGAAGTCCGCAAGCTCTACGCCGGGGCCGTCTGCCCGCATTTCAACTTCAGCGACGACGGGGACGCCCTGGTGATGGAATACCGCTCGCCGCGCCGCCTGTGCGCCCTGGCCGAGGGCTTCACCGAGGGCGCCTCGGCCCACTATGGCGAAGCGGTCGAGTTCGAGCATCGCCGGTGTGTCGAACGAGGCGACGAGTCCTGCGTCTTCCACATCCGTTGGCCCGCAAAGCCCTAGGTCATGGATTCGCGGGCTTCGTCGCGGGAAACGCAGCTGGAAGCCGAAATCCGCCGGCTCGAGCGCAGGCTCGAACGGGAGCGCAGGGCGCGCGAGGCGGCGGAGGCCATCGGCGAGAGCGGCATGCGCGAGCTCTATCAGCGGCAGCGCGTCCTGCGCCTGCTGGAGACGATCGCCACGGCGTCCAACGAAGACCAGCCGCTGCAGGACGCCCTGCGGTTCGCATTGTCGCAGATCTGCCTGTTCATGAACTGGGCCGTCGGCCACATCCACTGGGTCGACGCCGACCAGGACGCTCTGGCCAGCAGCGGCATCTGGCACGGGATGGACGACGGCCAGTACGAGGACTTTCGCCAGACCACCCTGGACACCCAGCTGTGGCGCGGCCGCGGCCTGCCGGGGCGGGTGCTGGAGTCCGGCGAGCCGCTGTGGATGCCCGACGTCGCGGAGGACAGCAATTTCCCCCGCCGGCTCAGCGCCCGGCGCTGCGGCCTGCATGCCGCTTTCGCGTTTCCCGTGTTCATCGGCCCTCAGACCGTCGCCGTCCTGGAGTTCTTTTCCCTCGAGGTGGTGGGGCCGGACGCCGAGGTCCTGCGGACCATGGCCCAGATCGGCTCGGTGCTGGGCCGCGCGATCGAACGCAAGCGCGCCGAGGAGCAGCTGCTGGAGAAGGTGGCCGAGGCCGACGCCCAGCGCCGGGCGGCGGAAGCCGCCAACCGGGCCAAGTCGGACTTCCTGGCCGTGACCAGCCATGAGGTGCGCACCCCGCTGAACGCCGTCCTCGGGCTGGCGCAGGCGCTGCGCCGGGAGTCCCTGACCCAGCGCCAGGAAACCCTGGTGGACGGCGTGCTGGACGCCGGGGCCATGCTGCTGCGCCTGCTCAACGCGGTGCTCGATCTCACCCGCATCGAGAGCGGGAAGATGGCCCTGGACCTCGCGTCCTTCGATCTAGAACGCAGCGTGCGGACCGTGGTCGAAATCTGGCGCGCTCACGCGTCCGAGCGCGGCGTGGAGCTGACCCTCGACACGGGCGGCCTGCCGGAGGCCTGCGGCATCCTCTGCGACCAGGGCAAGATCGAACAGACCCTGATCAACCTGATCTCCAACGCCCTGAAGTTCTCGCCGCCGGGATCGCGCGTCTCGGTGCGCCTGGCCGCGTCGGACGCCGACGCCGACGACGGCGAGCGGCGGATTCTGCTCGAGGTGTGCGACCAGGGTCCGGGCGTGGCGGAGGCGGACGTCCTGCGCATCTTCCAGCCCTTCGAGCAGACAGCCGGCGGCCGCGAGGTCGGAGGCGCGGGCCTGGGATTGTCGATCTGCGCCGGTCACGTGACCCTGCTGGGCGGCCAGATCGGGGTGGCCGCCGCGCCGGGCGGCGGCGCACGCTTCTGGCTGGAATTCCGCGCCCGGGCATCCGATCCCGCGCCGGCGGCGCCGGCCGACGCGGCCCCCGAGGCCCAATCCGGGCCGGGCCGGACGCTGCGTATCCTGGCGGCCGAGGATCATCCGGCCAACCGCATGGTGCTGAAGGCCCTGCTGGGGCCGATGGACGTGGACCTGGTGTTCGCCGAGAACGGCCGCGAAGCGCTGGACGCCCTGGTGCAGACGCCGTTCGACCTGGTGCTGATGGACGTCCACATGCCGATCATGGACGGCGTCAGCGCCCTGCAGGCGATGCGCCTGATGGGCGGGCCGGCGGCGGACACCCCGGTGT
Organism: Caulobacteraceae bacterium; assembly: GCA_028291305.1. GTDB lineage: Bacteria > Pseudomonadota > Alphaproteobacteria > Caulobacterales > Caulobacteraceae > BOG-938. Next base: position 1,506 of record JAQGII010000019.1, on the reverse strand, counting down.
TCATGCTCACGGCCAATGTCTTCGACGAGGATGTCGAGCGCTATCAAGCGGCGGGCGCGGACGGGGTCGTGAAGAAGCCCATAGACGTGCGCGAACTGCACGCCCTGGTCGCGCGCCTGGGCCCGGGCTCTTCGCCTGACGGGCCCTACAGGCCGGCGTAGAGGGCGTCGATCAGGCGGCGCGAGCGCGGGTCGCCGATCAGATGGGACGACTGGCGGTTCATGACATAGGCCAGGGACAGCCGCCGCTCGGGGTCGGCCACGGCGCAGGAGCCGCCCCAGCCGGAATGGCCGAAGGCGTGCTCGGACGGGCCGTAGATGCCCAGGCCCTGGTTGCGCAGGAAGCCCGCGCCCCAGCTGAGGTCGAACGGCAGCACCAGGTCCGGGCCCTGGATGCGCTGGGCGGCCGCCTCCAGCGCCAGCCCGGGCGGCAGGATCTCGCGGCCGTCCAGCTCGCCGTCGCAGGCCATCACCGCCATCAGCCGGGCCAGGGCGGCGGCCGTGGCGTGGCCGTTGGCGCCGGGGCTCTCGACCGCCCGCCAGCGGCGCACGTCGCGCGAGGCGACCGCCGACCAGGGCGTCAGGAAGGCCAGCCTGCGCGGTTCGGTGAGGGGACCGAGGTCGGGCATGGCCGGGGGCCGCTGCACCTGGCTGACGCGGTCGTCCTCCGATTGCGGCAGGCCGATCCAGATGTCCAGGCCGAGCGGCTCGGCCACGTCGTGACGCAGCGCATGGCCCAGGGTGCGCCCGTCCACCCGGCGGAACAGCTCGCCGGCCAGGTAGCCGAAGGTCATCGGGTGGTAGCCCGACGCCGTCCCCGGCGGCCACAGCGGCTCTGCAATCTCCAGCTCGTGACAAACAGCATCGAAGTCGAACCAGATGTCGGGATCGAGCGGGCCGCGCAGGCCGCACAGGCCCGCCTGGTGCGACAGCAGCTGCTCGACGCTCAGCCCGGCCTTGCCGGCCTGGCCGAACTCGGCCCAGACGTCGGTCGCCGGCTGGTCGTAGCGCAATCCGCCCCGGCCCACGCGCCAGGCCATCATCAGGCTGGTCGCCGCCTTGGTGGTGGAGAAGACCGGCGACAGCGTCGTGTCGTCGTAGGGCCGCGTGCGGTCGCGGTCGGCGTAGCCGCCCCACAGGTCGACCACGATGCGGCCGTCGATGGCGGCGGTGAAGCGCGCGCCCAGCTCGGGGAAGTCGCCGGCGAAATTGGCGAGGAACGCCTCGCGCACCGCGGCGAATCGCGGCGGGCAGTCGCCGCCTAGGGGGAGGTCGCGGGGGAGATCGGCCATGGGCCTGTCATAGAACAGTCGGCCCCTGCGGCGAAAGAACTAGAACACCCCTCCCCCATCGAGGGGGAGGGGTTGGGCTCGCGGTGCCTAGTACCGGTAGTGCTCGGGCTTGAACGGCCCGTGCGGCGGCACGCCGATGTAGGCGGCCTGTTCCGGCTTCAGGGCGGTCAGTGTCGCGCCCAGCTTGGCCAGGTGGAGCATGGCCACCTTCTCGT
>JAQGII010000018.1 GCA_028291305.1 Caulobacteraceae bacterium | reverse complement strand
CACCATTCGAAGCGGCGGCGACACGCCGCCCACGCCGGCGGTCGATCCCGTCCAGGCGCGGTTCGACGCCTGGATGGGCGACTTCCAGATCCGCGCCATCGCCGGCGGCTGGCCGGCGGACCTGGTCACCGGGCAGCTGGCGGGGCTGACGCCCAACCCCCGCGTGATGGCCCTGGACAACCAGCAGCCCGAGTTCTCGCGGCCGTTCGGCGACTATATGCGCGCATCGGTGACCGACGACCGCGCCGCCCTGGGCCGTCGCAAGAGCGCCGAGGTGGCCCAGCTGCCGGACATCGCCCGGCAGTACGGCCCGCCCGGCGAGATCCTGACCGCCATCTGGAGCCAGGAATCCGCTTTCGGGACCTTCCAGGGCGACCTCGACGTGATCCGCTCCCTGGCCACCCTGGCGGCGGAAGGACGCCGCCGCGACTGGGCGGAGACGCAGCTCTTCGCCGCCCTGAGGATGATCCAGGACGGCGACGTCGCCCGCGACCGGATGCGCGGCTCCTGGGCCGGGGCGATGGGCCAGACCCAGTTCATTCCCGAGGCCTATCTGTCCACCGCCGTGGACGGCGACGGCGACGGCAAGCGCGACATCTGGAATTCCTCCGCCGATGCGCTCGCCTCAGCCGCGAACCTGTTGGCCAAGGGCGGGTGGCGCCGAGGGGAGATATGGGCCCGCGAGGTGACGCTGGCGCCGCCATTCGACCTGTTCCTGGCCGAGGGGCCGCGGCAGACCCCCGGCGAATGGGCCGCGATCGGCGCCGCGCGCGCCGACGGCCTGCCGTGGAACGAGGCGGACCAGGCCAGCAAAGCCGAGCTGATCGTCCCCGCCGGGGCGACGGGCCCCGCCTTCCTGCTGTTCCCCAACCACTTCGTGATCCGCAAGTACAACAACTCCACCGCCTATGCCCTGGCCGTGGGCCTGCTGGCCGACCGGATCGCGGGGGCCGGCCCCCTGACCGTGGCCTGGCCGCGCGGCGAGCCGCTGTCGATCGCCGACCGCGTCGGCGCCCAGAAGTCGCTGATCGCGCTCGGCTACGACCCGGGGACGCCGGACGGCGTGATCGGGGTCAACACCCGCCAGGCCCTGCGCGCCTGGCAGAAGGTCAAAGCCATGCCGGCGGACGGCTACCTGACCCCGGCCCTGTCGTCCCGGCTGCAGGCCGAGGCCGCGCTGCTTGACCCGCAGCCCGCCGCGCCTGTCGCCGCCTCCGTCCCGCCGCCCGCCACGACCGCTCCGCCGCCGCCCGCAACGCCGCATTAAGCATTAACGCCGATCCTGCACCCCAAATCGGGACCGGGCCTCCATGTTTCAGATCATCGGCATCGTCGTGCTGTTCGTCACGGTGTTCGGCAGCTACCTCATCTCGGGGGGCAAGCTGGCGGTCATCCTCGAGGCGGCGCCGCACGAGTTGCTGGCCATCGGCGGGGCCGGCGTCGCCGCCTTCCTGATCTCCAACAGCATGGCCACCATCAAGAGCGCCGGCGGCGGCATGGGCAAGGTGTTCAAGGGCCCCAAGTGGCGGGCCGGCGACTACCGGGACCTGCTGTCGCTCCTGTTCCTGCTGACCAAGACCATGAAGTCCAAGGGCGTGATCGCCCTGGAAAGCCACATCGAGAAGCCCGGCGAGAGCAACATCTTCGGCCGCTTCCCGCGCATCACCCAGGATCACTTCGCCGTCGATTTCATCTGCGACACCCTGCGGATGATGACCATGAACCTGGAGGACCCGCACCAGGTCGAGGACGCGATGGAGAAGCAGCTCGAGAAACATCACCACGAGGCCATCAGTGCGGCCCACGCCCTCCAGGGCCTGGCCGACGCCCTGCCCGCCCTGGGCATCGTGGCCGCCGTGCTGGGGGTCATCAAGACCATGGGCTCCATCACCGAACCGCCCGAGGTGCTCGGCGGCATGATCGGCGGCGCCCTGGTCGGCACCTTCATGGGGGTGTTCCTGGCCTACGGCCTGGTCGGCCCGTTCGCCACCCGGATGAAGGAAGTGGTCGAGGAGGAAGGCTCCTTCTACAGGATCATCCAGTCGGTGCTGGTGGCGCACCTGCATGGCAACGCCGCACAGATTTCGGTGGAGATCGGCCGCGGCAGCGTGCCGTCGACGGCCCAGCCCAGCTTCCTGGAAATGGAAGAGGCGCTGAACAACATCCCCAGCGAGGCCTGATCGAATCGGCGACAGCCGCGCTTAGCCATTGTCCGAAAACGACTTGCGTCTCAAAAAGACGACGGCATATTGCACGGCAGCGTCGCATTGGCGGCTTGCCGGTTGACCTCGAAACAGGCTAACTCGGCGATGCGCTGATGTAACTTTGGCGCACTAACCTCCAAAGGGGACCAGGACCATGACCTCCGAAGTTCTTCGTAAGATCCTCGTCGCCGGCGCCGCCGTCGCCGCTCTGTCGGTTGTTGCTTGCAACAAGCCGAAGGACGCCGCTGCTGCTTCCGACCAAGCTGCCGCCGCTGCTTCCGACGCGTCTGCTGCCGCTTCCGACGCCGCTGCCGCTGCTTCCGACGCTTCCGCCGCCGCCTCTTCGGCTGCCGACGCCGCTTCTTCGGCCGCCGCGAAGTAAGACGTCTACGCATCGCGTAGTTGAAGGGCCGCCCTCGGGCGGCCCTTCTCATTTCAGGGTTCCGTCCGTGTCGGAGCGTTGGCTTGCCGCTTGATCCCGCCGGGCTCGACTGGACTCCTGGGGGCGCGCCCCGCTCGCAGCGGTTCGGCGACATCTATTTTTCCCGCGAGGGCGGTCTGGACGAGACCCGCGCGGTGTTCCTGCAGGGCTGCGGCCTGCCCGAGGCCTTCCGAGGCCGATCTCATTTCACCGTCGGCGAGCTGGGCTTTGGCACCGGCCTGAACGTCCTGGCCCTGCTGGAGCTGTGGGGCCGGACCCGCGCCCCCGGCCAGACGCTGTCGATCTTTTCCGTGGAGGCCTACCCCCTGTCGCGGGACGAGGCCGCGCGCGCCCTGTCGGCCTGGCCGCAGCTGGCCGGCCTGTCGCAAAGCCTGCTGGACGCCTGGCCCCGCCGCGCCCCGGGCTTCCACCGCGTGGCGTGGCCGCAGCTGGACGCCACCCTCGACCTGGCCATCGGCGAGGCGCAATGGGCGCTGGAGCAATGGACCGGCGCGGCCGACGCCTGGTTCCTCGACGGCTTCTCCCCGGCCCTAAATCCGCAGATGTGGCGGGACGAGGTGCTGCGGGGCGTCGCCGCCCGCAGCACGCCCGGCGCGAGGGCGGCGACCTTCACCGTGGCCGGCGCCGTGCGGCGGGGACTGGAGGCGGCGGGCTTCCGCGTGGAAAAACGCCCGGGCCACGGCGCCAAGCGCGAGCGGCTGGAGGCCGTCTATCCGGGCGAGCCCCCGGCGCCCCGCATCGCCCGGACCGTGGCGGTGATCGGCGCGGGCATCGCCGGCGCCGCCCTGGCGCGGGCCCTGGCGGCGGCGGGCCTGGAACCCGTCGTGATCGAGGCGGCGGGCCAGGGCGCCGGCGCCTCGGGCAATCCGGCGGCCCTGGTCACCCCGGCCCTGGACGCGGGCGGCGGCGCGCGGGCGCGCTTCTACGCCCAGGCCTTCGCCCGGGCCGTCGACCTCTACCGGGCCATCGGCCCCGCGGCCGTGGCCGGCCACGGCGTGCTGCAGCTGGAGAAGGCCGAGCGCGACGCCGCGCGGTTCGATTCGGTGATGGCCGGCGACGTGTTCGAACCGGGCGCGCTGGCCCGGCTGTCCGCCGCCGAGGCCGGCGCGGCGCTGGGCCATCGGGTCGGCGCGGGCGGCCTGCGCCTGGCCGAGGGACTGGTGATCCGCCCGCCGGTGGTGCTGGAGGCCTGGCTGTCCGGCGCGCGGCGCCTGGACGCCCGGATCGGCGCCCTGCGGCCGGGCGAGGCCGGCTGGACCCTGCTGGACGAGCAGGGGCGGGCGGTGTTGCAGGCCGACGCGGTCTGTATCGCGGCCGGAGCGCAGGCGGCAGCCCTGCTGGGCGACGCCCTGCCCCTGACGCCGGTGCGCGGCCAGGCCAGCTGGGCCCACGGGCTCGACCTGCCCCTGGCCGCCGCCTGGGGCGGATACGCCGCGCCGTTCGACGGGAGGGTGCTGTTCGGCGCGACCCACGACCGGGGACGCACCGACACCGCCGTCGATCCGGCCGATCACCGGCGCAACCTGGAGACCCTGGCCG
>JAQGII010000520.1 GCA_028291305.1 Caulobacteraceae bacterium | reverse complement strand
CTGCTCCCCCTACCGCGTGCCGATCGCCCGGCTGGCCGCGGCCCAGGCGGCTTTGCGCTAGGGCCTAGTCAGCTCCGCGCGAAGCCGGTGCTGCTGCGATAACGATGTTTTCGTAATGGCAGCATAGCCACAATCTGGACATGGTTCAGTCAGCTTCCGCCCATAGTGTGTCGTAGTCATCGCCTTGCCTGAAACAAGCTGTGTCCAAAATGCCGCAGCATAGACAGCAATCGTTCGCCTTGACCAGTGCTGCGACAACCTTTCCGGAAAGCCGGCGTTATCCTTCGCAGTCCGCAAGGATTTGCTAGGAGTATACCAATGAAGTCTCTGATTATTGCTACTGCCGCCATCGGTCTGGCCGGCGCGGCTGCGCCCGCCCTGGCCCAAACCATGACCTCTCCGCAGGGCTATGCCGGGCTGGGCTATACAGGCCTGAGCCCCAACGGCCACGACCTGGGCGAGATCACCGGCCGGATGGGCCTGAAGCTGAGCCCCTACTGGGGCGTCGAGGCCGAGGTCGGCACCGGGGTCAGCGACTCCCACTACACCGGCGCCGGCGGCGTCAAAACCACGGTTCGCGAACAGCCGTCCGGCGCGGGCTACCTCGTGGGCTACTATCCCGTGACGCCCAAGTTCGATCTGCTGGCGCGTGTCGGCTATGGCGACACCGACCTGAAGACCTCGACCGCCGCGGGCGACCGCTACAACACCTCGCACAGCGTCAACTACGGCGCCGGCGCCCAGTATTTCCTGGACGGCAAGAACGGCATCCGCGTCGACTACACCCGTCGCGACTTCCAGGAATCCACCGCCCCTCGCGACACCGACACCTGGGCGGTTGGCTACGTGCACCGCTTCTAGAGCACGTCAGGCGAAAGTGGATACCGGTTTCGCCGCCAGACGTGCTCTAGCACTTTGATTTAGAGCCTTTTTATCCGGTTCAAATGAAGTCCATTTGAACCGGAAAGGCTCTAGGCTTTTCGAGCTCCGCCTCCTCCCAGGAAGGCGGTCTGCCGGGCCCCCCGTCCTCGCGGCGGGGGGCTTTGGTTTGTCTAGCCCTCGCGCAGCAGCGGCAGGGACAGGCCGGAAACCGGCTTGGCGTCGAGCAACTCGCGGCGGAAACGGAACAGCTCGGCCGGCCGGCCCCCCGTATCGACGTCGAAGCGGCCGAGGCCCTCCACCAGGGCGGTGCGCTCCAGCACCCGGCGGAAGTTCTGCTTGTGCAGGGCGACCCCGGCGATGGCCTCGACCGTGCGCTGCAGGCGCGACAGGGTGAATTCCGGCGGCGTGAGCTCGAACACCACCGGGCGGTACTTCAGCTTGCCGCGCAGGCGACCCAGGCCCGTGGCCAGGATGCGCCTGTGGTCGGAGATCATCGGCTCGCCGAAGAAGGGGTCGAAGCTGGCGGGCTCGGGCGCCGGACCGCCCCTGGCCCGCTCACGGTCGCGGGCCGCCTCGGGCGCGAGCCCGGCCTCGTAGAGCAGCTCGTAGCGTTCCAGCACCCGCTCCTCGTTCCACGGGGCGCCGTCCAGGGCGAACAGCAGCCGGGCGCGGGACAGCCGGCTCTCTTCGGCCTTGGCCCAGCCGCGCAGGGCCGGGGCGACGGCCTCGTCGATCAGCAGCGGGCGGCCGCGCCGCCAGTCCTCCCAGGGGAAGAAGCGCGCCCAGGGCGACCAGGCGGTGTCGGGGGCGGAGGTGTCGACGGCCTCGTTGGTCAGGGCCAGATACCCCACGGAAATGACGCGGGCCGCGCCGGCGCCGACGTCGGCCAGGGGGGCGTCGCGGCCCTTGTCGCCGAAGGTGTAGAGCTGCTCGACATAGCCGAGGTCGAACCGCGTCTGGTCGGTGACGAAGGCGCGCAGGGCCAGTTCGAAGGTGCGCCGGCCGTCCGGATCGAACAGGCCGAAGGGCAGGCCGGACAGGGGGGAGGGGGCGCCGCTCGGATCGTGGGGGCGCACAGTCAGGACCACGCCGTCGCCGTCGCGCACGGTCAGCACCACGGCCGACAGCCCGATGACGATATCGGCGCTCACGTTTCGCGCCTCGCGGCGGGCGCGCCGGCGACGGGCATCTGGGCCATCAGCTGCTCGAATTTCTGCACATAGCGGGCCTGGGCCACGGACGGCGGCCAGGGCTCGATGGTCAGCTCATAGCCGCGCGGGGGCAGGCCGAACAGGGCCACCGACTCCGCGCGCTCGAAACCCGCCAGCTGGACGGCCTCGAAGAAGGCGCAGGCGCGGTCGGCCTTCTTGATGAGGGCCTTGACGTGGGCCGGGGTCTTGGGCGGCAGGCCGAAACGGATGTGGATCGCCCCCTCCAGCCTGTCCTCGAAAACCCTGTAGTCGATGCCCAGCGCGGCCTTGAACGGCGAGATCATGTCGCCGATCACATATTCCGCGGCGTCGTGCAGCAGCGCCGCCAGCCGCCAGCGCACGTCCAGCTGCGGCTCCAGGTGCACCGAAATCTCTTCCACCACCAGTGAATGCTGGGCGACGGAAAAGCCGTTCTCGCCCACCGTCTGGCCATTCCAGCGCGCCACGCGCGCCAATCCATGGGCGATGTCGCCGATCTCGATGTCCATCGGCGAGGGGTCGAGCAGGTCGAGGCGCCGCCCGGACAGCATACGCTGCCAGGCGCGCGGGGCTTTTTCACGAACGGGGATTTGACGCAGCCCTTTCGCCACGAGATCGTTTCCTCAAGATGAAGCTTTGCTTTCCTAGGGGCCGGGGTTGACCCGGATCAAGGCGAAGCGGCCGTGTGGACGTGGACAATAGCAAGCCGCTGCGGATCGAGAACGGTGGATCGACGATGACCGCAATAACCGTCTCCTGGGCCAGGGTCATGGCGCCCCTGTCGGGGGGCCAGGGCGATCCCGCCGTGCTGGCCGCCGCGGCCCTGCTGGCCGAAACCTTTTCCGCCGAACTGGCCGCCGTCTACACTCCGGCGGACGTAGCCGACCTGATGCCCTGGATGGGCGAAGGGTTCATGGGCGGGGTGCAGATCGCCGCCGTGGAAAGCCTCCAGGAAGCCGCCGCCGAGGGGCAAAAGGCCGCCGAGGCGGCCTTTGCCGCCTGTCCCTACCCGAACAGGCAGTTCGTGACGCTGGACTCCCCGGTCTGGTCGGCCCTGTCGATGCAGGGGCGCCTGTCCGACGTGGTGGTGTTCGACAGCGGTTCCGCCCGCGGCCGCGGTCCCCTGGCGCAGGCCTTCCAGCAGATCGTGGCCGCCGAGCAGCGGCCGGTGGTCGTGGCGCGGCCGGGGCTGGACACCAGGGGCTTGGCGGCGGTGGCCTGGGACGGCGGCAAGGAGGCCAGCCGCGCCGTGCGCACGGCCCTGCCGCTGCTGCAGAAGGCGTCCGGGGTGGTCATCCTGTCCTGCCGCGCCGCCTCGCCGCGCGACTTCGATCCCGCCGCCCTGCAGGCCTTCCTGGCGGCGCGGGGCGTCGGCGCCGAGATCCGAATGGTCGAGGGACCCGGCGAGGTGGGTGGGCAGTTGCTCAGGGCCGCCCGGGAGTTGGGCGCCAGCCTGTTCGTGGCGGGGGCCTACGGTCATCCGCGGCTGCAGGAGTTCATTTTCGGGGGGGCGACCAAGGCCTTCCTCGCCGCCGAAGAGCCTTCGCTGTTCCTGTCACATTGACCAATAGAAGAAGACCGACCCCATGAGCTTGTCCCGTATCGTCATGCGCCTGGCCCGCAACCCGGGCACTGAGTTCGCCGGCGGCGACGACCATCGCGGCTACACCGTGACCGCCCCGCTGACCCCGGACGGCTATCTGGACGAGAAGGGCTTCGCCGCCATGCGCGACCAGTGCCAGGTGCGCCGGTTCTCGCCCGACGAAAATCCGGTCGACGGCCGCCTGGCGCGGCGGGGCGAGCGCTGGTTCTTCGATTACGACGAGGACGAGACCATGGACGACGAGCCGATCCATAAGCTCGGCCAGCATCGCTTCGCCGTCGGCGAATACGTCACCGTCACCGACGATGACGGCCGCCCTTTGACCTACAAGGTGGTCGAGGTGGCGCCGATAGCGCACTGACGGCCGGCCCTCCCCAGAGCACGTCAGGCGAAAGTGGATCCCGGTTTCGCCGTCCGACGTGCTCGGAAAGGCTCTCCGCGCGGCTCAGGTGATGTGCTTGGCCGACACGGGGTCGGATGCGGGGAAGGTTTCCTCCAGCCCCTCGTCCAGGCGCTCATCCTCCCCGGGATCGGCCTCGTCGGGGACGTCCTCGGCGCTGGCGCCGGTCCCCTGGATCAGCTCGTCGTTGGTTTTCTCCCAAGCCGCCCCCTTGGTTTTGTCCTTGGCGCCTTGTTCGGGGTCCATGGTGTCGGTCTCCTTCTGGTTGTCCGGGGACGCGGCGTTCCGGTAGCCGAGGTCGCGCAACTGGGCGTCCGACAGCGGCCGGGTGCTCTCGTACTTCTCCACCTCGTCGTCGCGGGGCTGGGTGACGAGATCGACGTCGTCGACGTAGGTCAGTCCCGGTTCGTCGTCGTGGGGCGCCGCCGCGGCGAGGTCGATGAGGTCGTCGCCATCGTCGAGGTCATCGTCCTCCGGCTCGTCCTCCAGATCGTCGTCGAGGTCGTCGTCCTCGTCCTCGTCTTCCTCGAAATCGTCGGGGTCCAGGTCGTCGGGCCCGGCGTCCGCGGCGTCCATCTCGTACTGGTCGTCGTCGGCGTCGCCGATCGCGCTGGTCACGTCATAGACATCCTCGGCGATGTCGGGGTCATCGGGTTGGTCGTCGCTGCCGACGGCCGGTTCGTTTTCGCGATGGGTTTCGTCGAAGACTTCGGCCTCGTCCTGGGGGTCGCCGCCGTTGTCTAGGTCCAGGTCCGGCATGGCTGTCTCCTGAGATGGGCGCGAAGCTGCGCCGCCTCCCGGCATCAACCCTGGGGCCCCGCTTCCGTTCCGGCGGGAGGCCGACGCGCGATCAGGAAATCGTGGGGGAGACGCCGTTGGCCAGGGCCCCGGCGATCTCCTGCATCACCGAACCCCACGGGTCGATGGCCGGGGCGTTGAACACGCGCGTCGCGGGGTACCAGGGGTATCGGTCGGTGCCGAGCTTGGGCCAGGCGCCCGGAGTCGAGATCAGCCACACATTGGCCCCGCAGGCGGCGGCGATGTTGGTGGTGGCGTTGGCCGGGCCGAGCACCAGGTCGAGGGCGCAGGCGAGGGCGGCCACGTCGTCCAGGTCGTTCTTCAGGTCGATGCCGGGAGGGCGCCACAGCTCCACCCCCAGGCGGGCGCGGGCCTCGGCCATCTCGGCGTCGCTTTCGCCGTACTGCAGGTTGACGAACACCGTCCCAGGCGTGGTCAGCACCGGCCGCCAGGCGTCGAACGGCGAGAAGTAGCGCAGGCGCGCGCCGTCCAGCTTCAGGCTCTTCCACAGGATGCCGACCTTGGGCCCGGCGGGGGCCTGGGCCAGCACGCCCCGCCAGTGGTCGACCCGCGCGGGGTCGGCCTTCAGGAAGCCGGGGCGATCGGGATAGGAGGCCACGTCCGGGCGGAAGCGGCGCAGGGGCGAGGCCA
>JAQGII010000301.1 GCA_028291305.1 Caulobacteraceae bacterium | reverse complement strand
CCAGGCGCAAGCCGAGGACTGAGGCTCAGGCCTTTCCAGATATCGAAGCCCCGGGTTCGCGCCCGGGGCTTTTTTCTTGGGCGAAGCCGGAGGGGGGCGGCGCCACCGGTCACATTGCCGGGCTAGGGGTTGCCCCATGCGCGTGCTGATCCGTCTGACTGTCCTCCTTGCCGCCTGCCTGGGCTTGGCGGCGCCCGCCCTGGCCAAGCCGGACCTGCTGGTCCTGTTCTCCATCGACGGCTTCCGCGCCGACTATCTTGGCCGAGGCGTGACGCGCGGCTGGCCCGCTTCGACAACGTCGATGTGCAGCCGCTGATGGCCCAGCTGCTGGGCATCGCGGCGCCGCGGGGCGATGGCGCGGCGGCGCCCTTCCAGCGGGCTCTGGAGCCGTATTGAGCGAACACCGGATTCGGTCCTACAAGGAGGGGTAACCGAGAGCCCGATCCGCCGTGGTCCAAGCCGAACTGATCGATCCGCCGGCCGCCGTCGGCCGCGCTGCGCGCCCCGCCGCCCTGGGCTTCATCTTCGCCACCGCCTTGATGGACGTGATCGCGCTGGGGATCGTCATCCCGGTGCTGCCGCACCTGATCCAGGACATGGCCGGCGGCTCGACCGCCCAGGCGCTGCACTATGTGCTGATCTTCTCCACTACCTGGGCGCTGATGCAGTTCGTCGCCGCGCCCATCGTCGGCTCGCTGTCCGACCATTTCGGCCGCCGCCCGGTGCTGCTGATCTCCATCTTCGGCCTGGGCTGCGACTATCTGATCATGGGCCTGGCGCCCAACCTGGCCTGGCTGTTCATCGGCCGGCTGATCTCGGGCGTCACCGCCGCCAGCTTCTCCACCGCCGGGGCCTATATCGCCGACATCAGTCCGCCGGAGAAACGCGCGCAGAACTTCGGCCTGATCGGCGCGGCCTTCGGCGTCGGCTTCGTGCTCGGCCCCTCGATCGGCGGACTGCTGGGCGGGATCAACCCGCGCCTGCCGTTCTGGGTGGCGGCGGGCCTGGCCCTGGTCAACGGGCTCTATGGCCTGTTCGTCCTGCCGGAATCCCTACCCAGGGATCGCCGCACCCACTTCAGCTGGCGCAAGGCCAACCCGGTCGGATCGCTGCAGCTGCTGGTCGCCCATCCCGGACTGCTGGGCCTGGCGGCGGTGTTCTTCCTCTACATGCTGGGCCACCAGGCGCTGCAGCAGATCTTCGTGCTCTACACCGGCTACCGCTTCCACTGGGGCATCATGGAGGTGGGCCTCTACCTCGGCGCCACCGGCGTGGCCTCGATCGTGGTGCAGACCACCCTGGTGCGGCCCGTCGTGCAGGCAGTGGGCGAGCGGGGGGCCATGCTGATCGGCCTGACCTGCGGGGCGGTCGGCTTCGCCATCTTCGCCCTGGCCCCCACCAGCCCGCTGTTTTGGTGCGGCCTGCCGGTGTTCGCCCTGATGGGCCTGGTGCAGCCTTCGTCGCAGTCGCTGATGTCGCGCCGCGCGCCGGCCAACGAGCAGGGCCGGCTGCAGGGGGCCACGTCGGGCATCATGAGCATCACAGGCCTGATCGGGCCGAGCCTCTACACCACCGTGTTCGCCTGGGCCATCACGGGCGGAGCCTGGTTGAAGACGCCGGGCCTGGGCATCCTGCTGGCCGCCGGGCTGGTGGTGGCGTCCTGCCTGCTGGCGCTGCGTTTCGCCAGGCCGCCCTCGCAGGCCTTCTAGCATCCCGCGCGGCCGATGCCATCTTTGCGTCCCGAACGTCTGATGAAGATCACCCCCGTGAAAGCCAAGCTGGAAATGCCCCGCATGCGCGCAAACGCCATTTGCGTCCTCCTGATCGGCCTGGTCGCGGCCTGCTCCGATCCGGCCTCCCGATCCACCGCCCAGACCACCACCGGAACCACCCTGGAAGGGCCGCCGCTGCCGGCGCCCGCGCGCCATGCCCCCGCCGATGCGGCCAGCGTGAAGCTGTCGTTCGCCCCGGTCGTGCGCAGGGTCGCACCGGCCGTGGTCAACATCTCCTCGAAGCGGGTGGTGCGCCAGCAGGCCGATCCCTTCTGGGAGATGTTCGGCGCCGGGGCGCCGCGCGAGCGGATCGAAGGCTCGCTGGGGTCGGGCGTGATCGTGCGCGCCGACGGGATCATCGTCACCAACAACCACGTCATCGAGGGCGGGCAAGAGATCACCGTCTCCCTGGCTGACCGGCGCGAATTCCCGGCCAAGGTGCTGCTGGCCGATCCGCGCGCCGACCTGGCGGTGCTGAAGATCGACGCCCGCGACCTGCCCGTACTGCCCATCGACCGCGGCGAGGATCAGCAGGTCGGCGACCTGGTCCTGGCGATCGGCGACCCGTTCGGCATCGGCCAGACGGTGACCAACGGCAGCATCTCGGCCCTGAACCGGTCCGACGTCGGCTCGGGCACGGTGTCCTCCTACATCCAGACCGACGCGGCCATCAATCCGGGCAACTCCGGCGGCGCCCTGGTGGACATGGACGGCGACCTGATCGGGGTGAACAGCTTCATCGTCTCGCGCTCCGGCTCGTCCAGCGGCGTCGGCTTCGCCATTCCGGGGCCCGTGGTGCGCCAGGTGGTCGAGGCGGCCCTGGGCGGCGGCCGCGCCGTGGTGCGTCCCTGGCTCGGCGTGCTGGGCCAGCCCGTGACCGGCGAGATGGCCGCCGCGCTGGGTCTGGACCGCCCGCGCGGGCTTCTGGTGGGCGACGTCTACCCGGGATCGGCGGGCGCGCGCGCCGGTCTGCGCCAGGGCGACGCGGTGCTGACCATCGACGGCCAGCCGGTCAACGACGAGACCTCGCTCAGCTATCGCATCGGCACCCACAGGGTCGGCGACAGCGTCACGCTGGAGTATCAGCGCGGCGGCCAGACCCGCACGGCCAAGGTCTCGGTCGACCCGCCCGCCGCCCTGCCAGCGCGCGACGAGCAGACCCTGCAGGGCCGCCATCCGCTGGACGGCGCCACCGTGCTGAACCTGTCTCCGGCCGTGGCCATCGAACTGGGCGGCAACCCCTTCGCCAAGGGGGTGCTAGTGACCCAGGTGCACGGCGGCCTGTCGGCCAACGCCGGCTTCCGGCCGGGCGACCTGATCCGCGAGATCAACGGCCGCACCGTCGACAGCGTGGCCCAGCTGCGCTCCGCCCTGGCGCAGGGCGGGCGGCAGTGGCGCATCACCGTCGACCGCAACGGCCAGCAGATCGAAGCGGCGTTCAATCTGTAGGCGGCGCACGATCTGACCACTGTCACCCTCGGCCTTTTGTCGAGGGTCCAGGGCTCAGCTCCCGCGCCCTTCCGGCCCGTGAAATGCGGCGGACGCCTGGATTCTCGGGACAAACCCGAGAATGACGATGGAGAGGAGGACCGCCATCGCCGGTTCCTGTCGGGCCTTCGGGTTGTTACCTTGCGCCCATGACCGATCTCTTCGAAGCGGCGGGCCTGGCGCCCGAGGCGCCGCGTCCCCTGGCCGACCGGCTGCGGCCCCAATCCCTCGGCGAGGTGGTGGGGCAGGACCACCTCCTGGGCGAGGGCGGCCCCATCGCCCGCATGGCCGCCGCGCGCCGGCTGTCGTCGATGATCCTGTGGGGGCCGCCCGGCACCGGCAAGACCACCATCGCCCGCCTGCTGGCCAAGGCGGCGGGCTATGAGTTCCAGCAGCTGTCCGCCGTCTTCTCCGGCGTCGCCGACCTGAAGAAGGCGTTCGAGGCCGCCCGCGCGCGGCGCGCCTCCGGCCACGCCACCCTGTTGTTCGTCGACGAGATCCACCGCTTCAACCGCGCCCAGCAGGACGGCTTCCTGCCCTTCGTCGAGGAGGGGATCGTCACCCTGGTGGGCGCCACCACCGAGAACCCTTCGTTCGAGCTGAACGGAGCGCTGCTGTCGCGCTGCCAGGTCTATGTGCTGAAGCGGCTGAGCGACGAGGCGCTGGAGAGCCTGCTGGACAAGGCCGAGGGCTTCGAGGGACGGCCGCTGCCGCTCGACGCGGACGCCCGCAACGCCCTGATCGCCATGGCCGACGGCGACGGCCGCTACGTGCTGACCCTGGCGGAGACCCTGTTCAACATCGGCTCGCCGCAGCCGATGAGCACCAAGGAACTGTCCCAGGTGCTGCAGAAGCGCAGTCCGGCCTACGACAAGGACCGCGAGGAGCACTACAACCTCAACTCCGCCCTGCATAAGTCGATCCGCGGCTCGGACCCCGACGCGGCTCTGTACTGGCTGGCGCGCATGCTGGAGGGCGGGGAGGACCCGCTGTTCATCGCCCGGCGCCTGGTGCGCGCGGCCAGCGAGGACATCGGCGCGGCCGATCCCCTGTCGCTGCTGGTGGCCAACGCGGCCAAGGACACCTACGACTTCCTGGGTTCGCCCGAGGGCGAGCTGGCCCTGGCCCAATGCTGTATCCATCTGGCGTCGGCGCCCAAGTC
>JAQGII010000491.1 GCA_028291305.1 Caulobacteraceae bacterium | reverse complement strand
TGAACCGCTATTTCCATTTCAAGCCGGTCTGGCAGCGCGCCATCGTGGTGGTGGCCGGGCCCTTGGCCAACTTCGTCCTGTCCACGGCCCTGTTCGCCATCCTGCTGATGTCGGTGGGCGAGACCCTGGTTCCGGCGCGGGTCGACGGCCTGTCGCCGACCGGCGCGGCCGCCAAGGCCGGCTTCCAGATCGGCGACGTGATCAAGTCGATCGACGGACGTCCCGTCGACGGCTTCGGCTCGCTGCAGGAATACGTCGGCCTGCGCGCCGGCACGCCGATCCAGTTCACGGTGGTCCGCGCCGGCCAGACCCAGACCCTGACCGCCACGCCCGCGCTGCAGGAGATGTCCAATCCCCTCGGCGGCAAGCAGAAGGTGGGCGTGCTGGGCATCGAGGGGCGGCAGAAGCCCGGCGACGTGACCCACCGCCGCTATGGTCCGCTACAGGCCGTCTGGGGCGGCGGCGTGCGCACCTGGGAGACGCTGAAGACCACCGTCTTCATCGTCGGCCGCCTCGTGCACGGCCAGGTTCCCGCCGACCAGCTGAGCGGTCCGCTCGGCATCGCCCAGACCTCCGGCGCCATCGCCCACGTCGGCGCCGAGGGGGCTCCCAACGCCTGGATGGCGTTCGTCGGCGGCCTGATCGCGCTGCTGGGCCTGGCTGCGGTGCTGTCCGTGAGCATCGGCTTCATGAACCTTCTGCCTGTTCCGGTGCTGGACGGAGGCCACCTGCTGTTCTACGCCTATGAAGCTGCGGCACGGCGTCCGCTGGGGGCCAGGGTCCAGGCGGCGGGCTATCGCGTAGGCCTTGCTTTGCTGCTCGGATTGATGTTGTTCGCCACCTGGAATGATCTGCAGCGACTCCGCGTGTTCCAAATCCTGGGTGGGTTGTTTTCCTAAACCCGCTTGCTCTGTTCAGGCTGACCTCTTGATGCACGTATCACGCGCCTGCTGCTCCGCGCTGGTTTCCTCGGCGGTGATTCTCTTCGGACTGGCTGCGTTTTCCCCATCGGCCGTGGCCCAGACGCCATCGCCGACGCCGGCGCCTGCGCCTGCGGCCGGCGTGTCCACAGGCGTGGCCACGGGCCTGACCGCCGCGCCCGCGGCCCAGAGCGGCGTCGTGCAGCAGATCGTCATCCAGGGGGCCGAACGGATCGATCAGAGCACGATCCTGTCCTATCTGCCGATCGCCCCCGGCGATTCGGTCGATCCGGCCAAGATCGACAACGCGCTGAAGGCGTTGTTCCGCACCGACCTGTTCGCCGACGTGCAGATCGAACTGAAGGGCTCCAACCTGCTGGTGCGGGTGATCGAGAACCCGATCATCAACGCGGTGGTGTTCGAGGGCAACCACGCCCTCAAGGAAGACAAGCTGCGCGACGAGGTGCAGGTGCGCCCGCGCGGGGTCTTCACCAAGTCCAAGGTGCAGGCCGACGTCCAGCGGATCGTCGAACTCTATCGCCGTTCAGGCCGGGTGTCGGCCGACGTCACCCCCAAGATCGTCGAACTGCCGCAAAAGCGCGTCGACCTCATCTTCGAGATCGAGGAGGGCCCCAAGAGCGGCATCCTCAACGTCAATGTGCTGGGCAACAAGGAATTCACCGACAACGCCCTGCGCGACGTGATCGTGACCAAGGAATCGAAGTGGTACCGGTTCTTCACCAACAACGACAACTACGACCCCGACCGGATCGAGTACGACCGCGAGCAGCTGCGTAAGTTCTATCGCAACCGCGGCTACTACGACTTCCACGTGCTGTCGGCGGTCGCCGAACTGGCGCCGGAGAAGAACGGCTTCACCGTCACCTACACGCTGGAGGAAGGCGGCCGGTACAAGTTCGGCAAGCTGACGGTCGAGACCGACGTCAAGCGCCTCAACGCCGACACCCTGCGCCGTCTGCTGCCGATCAAGGAAGGCCAGCTCTATCAGGACGACCTGGTCGAGAAGGCCACCGATGCGGTCACCTTCGCCGCCGGCGCCGCGGGCTTCGCCTTCGTGGACGTGCGTCCGCGCTATACGGCCAATCCCAAGACCCACACCATCGACGTCAACTTCCAGGTGATCGAGGGACCGCGCGTCTACGTCGAGCGGATCGACATCATCGGCAACACCCGCACCATCGACCCGGTGATCCGGCGCGAGATGCTGGTGGCCGAAGGCGACGCCTACAATCGCGTGCTGGTGGACCGCTCCAAGCTGCGCGTCCGGGCCCTGGGCTTCTTCAAGGACGTCGATATCCAGCAGGAACCCGGCAGCGCGCCCGACAAGACGGTGCTGCGCGTGCGAGTCACCGAGCAGCCGACCGGCGAACTGTCCTTCAGCCTGGGCTACAGCTCGGTCGACCAGGTGGTGGCCGACATCGGCATCTCCGAGCGCAACTTCCGCGGCCGCGGCCAGCAGGTGACCTTCCGCGTCTCCGCCGGCTACCTGCGCCAGGAACTGAGCCTGGGCTTCACCGAGCCCCACTTCCTCGGCCGCAACCTGTCGGGCGGCTACAACATCTACGCCACGCGCTACGACTTCTCGACGCAAACCTCCTATAAAACCACCTCCGTCGGGGCGAGCTTCAGCCTGGGCTTCCCGCTGACCGACAACTCGCGGCTGGCCTGGACCTACGGCCTGCACGCCGACCAAATCATCGTCGACAGTTCCCTGTGCATCCCCGGTCAGGAAACCGTGTCGCGCACCCTGTGCGACCAGCGCGGTTCGACCCTGACCTCGCAGATCGGCTACCAGTACCGCATGGACATGCGCGACGATCCGGTGCGGCCGACCCGTGGCTTCTACTTCAACTTCGGCCAGGATTTCGCCGGCGCGGGCGGCAACGTGAAGTTCATGCGCACGACCATCGACACCGCCTGGTACCACGGCTTCACACCCGGCATCGTGCTGATGGTGCAGGCCCAGGCCGGCGACACCGAGCCCTGGGGCGGCGACTACGTCCGCATCAACGACCGCTTCTATCGCGGGGCGGACACCTTCCGCGGCTTCCAGATCGCCGGTATCGGGCCGCGCGACATCCTCTACGGCGACGCCCTGGGCGGCAAGTTCTACACGACCGGGACGATCGAGCTGAGCTTCCCCAACGGCCTGCCCGAGCAGTACGGTATCAACACCGCCCTGTTCAGCGACTTCGGCACCCTCGGGATACTCGACGCCCGCGCCAAGATCGATCCGCTGACCGGCCTGCCGGACCCGAACATCAAGGACGACCTGGCGCTGCGGGCTTCGGCCGGCATCACCGTCTTCTGGAAATCGCCGATGGGCCCGCTGCGCTTCGACATCAGCCAGGTGCTGAAGCGTCAGTCCTACGACCGAACCGAACAATTCCAATTCCGCACCTCGACCAGGTTTTAATCCCATGAAACTTCAATCTCTCGTTGTCGCCGGCATCGGCGCCATCGCCACCCTGGGTTGCGCCTCCGGCGCGCTGGCCCAAGCCAAGCCCGCCCCGGCCGCCGCCGCCGCCCCGGCTCCCGCCGCGGCCCCAATCATCACCGCCACCGTGCCGGGCGCTTGCGTCCTGTCGCGCGAGGGCGTGGTCGGCGCCTCCACGGTGGGCAAGTTCGTCTCCACGCGGATGGGTCAGCTGTCCAACCAGGTGAACGCCGAACTCACCGGCGAGCAGACCTCGATCCAGAACGACGCCAAGGCGCTGGAAGCCAAGAAGGCGACCCTGGGCGACGCCCAATACCAGCAACAGCGCAACGCCCTGCAGCAGCGCCTCGCCACGCTGCAGGACAAGGCCCAGCAGCGCGACCGCGAACTGCAGGCCACCGAGCAGAAGGCCGTCGCCCGCGTCCTGCAGGAAGCCAGCCCGCTGGTCGGCGATGTGGTGAAGAACAAGGCCTGCGGCCTGTTGCTGGACGCCAACTCCGTCCTGGCCGGCAACCCGTCCATGGACATCACCCCCACGGTGGTCACCGCGCTCAACGGCAAGCTGACCCAGTTCACCTTCGAGCGGGAACATCTGGACGCGCCGGCCGCGGCCCCGCAAGGTCGCTAGGGACGAGTCGCTTCGGCGGTTCCAGGCGCTGAATCCGGCTCGGGCCGGATTCAGCCTCGCCGTTTTCTGTTTAGGCCGGGCCGTGGGCCGAGGTCGCCGGGGCGGGGGCCTAGAGGAACAAGATGCCGGATCCGCGTTTCTTTGAAAATCTGGGCCCGGTCTCCCTGAACGAACTCGCCGCGGTAACCGGCGCCGTGCTGGCGCGGCCGCAGGACGGCGAGCTGACCGTCGGCGCCGTGGCGCCCCTGCTGCGCGGCAACGCCGCCAGCGTCAGCTTCTATTCCGACCGGCGCTACCTGGACGACCTGAAGGTCACCGGGTCCGGCGCCTGCTTCGTGTCGGCGGACGTCGCCCATTTCGCTCCCGAGACCTGCTTGCCGCTGGTCACCCGCGAGCCCCACGCCGCCTACGCCGCCGCCGCCAACCGCCTGCACCGGCCCCGCCGCGCCTCCCACGGCGATCCGGCCATCCACCCGACCGCCGAGCTGGAGGAGGGGGTCGTCCTCGGCCATGGCGCGACCATCGGCGCGGGCGCGCGCATCGGGCGCGGCACGAGCATCGGCGCCTATTCCGTGATCGGCCCCGGTGTCGCCATCGGACGGGGCGGGGCGATCGGCTCGCACGTGACCATCGGCTTCGCCCTGATCGGCGACCGGGTCGACATCCTGTCCGGCGCGGTGATCGGGGAGCCGGGCTTCGGCGTGACGGTGGGGCAGGGCAGGACCGTCGATGTCCCCCAATTGGGCCGGGTCGTCATCCAGGACAATGTGGGCATCGGCGCCAACACCTGCATCGACCGCGGGGCGTGGGACGACACGGTCATCGGCGAGAATACGAAGATCGACAATCTGGTGCAGATCGCCCACAACGTCCGCCTGGGGCGCAACTGCCTGCTGGCGGCGCACACGGGCATCTCCGGAAGCTGCACCGTGGGCGACGGCGTGGCCTTCGGCGGCCGGGCCGGGATCGCCGATCACATCGTCATCGGCGACCGCGCGCGGATCGCGGCGGCGGCGGGGGTGATGAAGGACGTTCCGGCGGATGAGATGTGGGCCGGTTTGCCGGCTCGGCCGATCCGACGCTACATGCGCGAAACGGCGTGGCTGGCCAAGATGGCCAGGATGCGTGGAGGGGATCGGGAATGAGTGCGGACGGACCACCGGCGGCGCCAGTCGATATCGATATCCTGGAAGTCCTGCGCCGGATTCCACACCGCTATCCGTTCCTGCTGGTGGATCGGGCCGAGAACTACAAGCCGCACGAATCCATCGTGGGGATCAAATGCGTGACCATCAACGAGCCCTTCTTCGTCGGCCACTTCCCCGGCAATCCGGTGATGCCGGGGGTGCTGATTGTCGAGGCGCTGGCCCAGACCGGCGCCGTCCTGATGTCCAAGTCGCTGGACGCCGACGTCAGCGGCAAGACCATCATGTTCATCTCGCTGGATGAGGCCCGCTTCCGCCACCCCGTGCGCCCGGGCGACGTCCTGCACATGCATGTCGAGGTGCTCAAGCACCGCGGCGACCTGTTCAAGTTCCGCGGCAAGGCGATGATCGGCGAGAAGCTCGCCGCCCAGGCCGATTTCGCCGCCATG
>JAQGII010000294.1 GCA_028291305.1 Caulobacteraceae bacterium | reverse complement strand
TGCCTGACGAATTCATCCCGCTGGCCGAGGAGACCGGCCATATCCGCACCCTGACCGAGCACGTCCTGTCGCTGGCCATCGCCCAGCAGGCGGCCCTGGCGGCGGCGGGGCACGCGGTGGCCATGTCGGTCAACATCTCCGGGCGGCTGGTGGGCGATCCGGAATTCGTCGAAGAAGCCCTGATGATGGCCAAGACCGCCTGCGGCGAGCTGTGCCTGGAGATCACCGAGACCGCGGTGATCGACAATCCGGCCGTGGCCCTGCAGATGATCGACCGGTTCGCCTCGGCGGGCCTGAAGATCTCCATCGACGACTATGGCTCTGGCCTGTCCTCGCTGGCCTACCTGAAGCAGATCCGGGCCCATGAGCTGAAGATCGACAAGGCCTTCATCATCGGCATGGCCGAGGGGCACAGGGACACCCTCCTGGTGCGCTCGACCATCGACCTGGCCCACAGCCTGGGGCTGCTGGTGACCGCCGAGGGAGTCGAGACCCCCGTCGCCCAGGCGCTGCTGGCCGGCATGGGCTGCGACCTAGCCCAGGGCTATCTGATCGCCCGGCCGATGCCGATGGCCGATCTGACCGCCTTCCTCGAGCAGGAGGCGGTCCTGGCGCGGGCGCAGGTCCGCCCGTCCCCCGCGGCGGTCCGGCAAGGATGAGGCGCGCCGCGCCGATCGGCGCCGCCGCCTTGGCCGGCGGTCTGGTGTTCGCCGTGGCCACGCCGGCCTTGGCCCAGGTCGACCTGGTCTCGCCCGGCGTGTTCTCCGGCCAGATCGACGTGCGCCTGTCGGCGTCGGACGGCGAGACCTCGTGGACCCAGGGCGGATTCGGCAAGACCCGCTACGGCGGCTCCGGCGCGGGCGAGACGGTCCGGCTGCAGATCGCGTCGGCGGACCTGGTCTGGCGGCCTCGGCTGGCCTGGGACCTGTCGGGCTTTGTGGACGCGGTGGCTCAGCCGGACCAGGCGCACGGCGTGGACCTGTCGGAGGCCTATGTCCTGTACAAGCCTTTGCCCAGGGCCGACGGCCTGCGCTACTCGGCGCGAGCGGGGCTGATGTACCCGCCGGTGTCGATGGAGAACGACGGCCCCGCCTGGACCCCCAGTCGCACCATCACCCCCTCGGCCATCGACAGCTGGATCGGCGAGGAGGTCAAGACCTGGGGCGGGGAAGCCACCATCGCCCGCCGCTGGGAGGACCAAGAGGTCTCGGCCACGGCCGGGGTGTTCGCCGGGGACGACACGTCGGGGACGCTCCTGACCTGGCGGGGCTGGGCGCTGCACGACGTGCGCTCCACCGCCTTCGGCGATTTTCCGATCCCCCAGGTCCCGGCGGCGCACAAGCCGTTCTTCGCGACCTCGCAGGGCCCCTACAGCCGTTCGGTGGACGAGATCGACGGGCGTCCCGGCGTCTACGCCCGCGCCGAGTGGCGCGCGCCGGGGGCGGTGACCGTCAACCTGTTCTACTATGACAACGCAGGGGACCGGACCTCGGTCGTGAATGGCCAGTGGTCCTGGGACACCACCTTCTGGAACCTGGGCCTGCGGCTGAAGCCCGACGACAAGACCGAGGTCCTGGCCCAGGCCATGACCGGACGCACGGTGACGGGGTTCGTCACACCGGTCGGCTGGCGGGTCGACGCCGGCTTCGACGCCGCCTACCTGCTGGTCAGCCACGACCTGGGCAAGGACCTGGTCACCGGCCGGATCGACGGCTTCCAGGTGCGCGACCACACCTTCCAGACGCTGGACAACAACAACGAGCGGGGCTGGGCCCTGACCGCCGACTATCGCCATCCCGTCACCGAACAACTGGCGGCGCTGGTCGAGGTGCTGCACGTGTACAGCGACCGCCCGTCGCGCGCCTATGTCGGCCAGGCTCCGCGACAGGCGCAGACAACGATCCAAACTGCCCTTAAGCTGGCGTTCTGAAACGGCAAGGGTGCGCCAAGGTATGAACGACGCTGTGAGACCGGGTTCCGTCGATTTCGGCCACCTGGAAAGCTACGTCGCCGGCGACAGGGCCATCGTGCGCGAAGTGCTGGATCTGTTTTCCGACCAGGCGCGCACGGTGCTGCCGGCGCTCAGCCCGACCGCCGCGAAGGACGATTGGCGCCACGCCGCCCACAGCCTGAAGGGATCCGCGCTCGGCATCGGCGCCTTCGCCCTGGCTGAGGCGTGCGGCGCCGCCGAGGCCGCCCGCGACGAGTCGCCGGAGGCCAAGCGCGCGGTCCTGGCCCGCGTCGCCGACGCCATGGCCGAGGCCCTCGCCGACATCGCCGCCTACACGCGCGGCTAGAGCCTTTTCGGTTCAGATGGAACCATCTGAACCGAGTAGAAAGGTTCTAAATCATAGTGTTAGAGCATGTCGGGCGGCGAAACCGGCATCCGCTTTCGCCTAGGCGATCAGGTCAGTTCGGTCGCGGCGGGATTGGACTGTGGCCCCGACTGGAGCAGGGCCCGCATGGCGGGCAGCAACTCCCGCGGGGTTTCGACCGACGCCCAGGTGCTGTTGAACCAGGACGGGGTCAGGTTCTGCTCGATGGTGTGGTCGATCAGCCGGAACAGCGGGTCCCAGAAGCCATCGGGGCTGAGGAAGACGATCGGCTTCCTGTGCAGCTCCAGCCGCCGCCAGGACATCAGCTCGACCACTTCCTCCAGGGTGCCGATGCCGCCGGGCAGGACAGCGAAGGCGTCGGCTTCCTCGAACATGATCATCTTACGCTCGTGCATGGAGTCCACGATCATGGTCTCGACCTCGTCGTAGACGCGCTCGCGGTCCTGCAGGAAGGCCGGCATGATGCCCAGCACCTTGCCCCCGGCCCGATAGGCGCCGCGCGCGCAGGCGCCCATCAGCCCGATGCCGCCGCCGCCATAGACCAGCCGCACGCCGTCCTTCGCCAGCAGGGCGCCGAACTGCTCGGCCGCCGCGATATAGGCGGGGTTGGCGGTGACCGACGAAGCGCAATAGACGCAGACCGAGCCCAGCACGGGCGCCGCGGCAGGGGTCGGGGCAGGGGCGTTGAGCGCGCCGGTCATCTGGTCTCCAAAGCCGAACAGCAAAAAGCGCCCTTGCGGGCGCGCTTCAGGTCAACGATCTAAGCATGATCGGGTTCTCGGTCCAAACAGGGGGACCGTCGGGGGACCGGATTTCCGGCAATTCGACATCCCGCTCCGCCATGGGCGGGTGGAGATCATGAGGGTGCGTTTGAGGGCAAGTTCGAGCTGGGGACTGCTGGCGTTGGCCTTGATGCTGGTCGCTTGCGGTCGCGACGCGTCCAAGAGGACCGCGGCCCCGGTCGCGGCCGACGCGCCCGATCCCGGCTACCGCGCCGCGCCGCACGTCCTGGATCTGAGCCGCGGAGCCGAAGGCGCCCTGTCGCTGTCCGGCAGCGCAGCCCCATCGTCCGCGGTGCGGCTGGTGTCGCCCGCCGGGGTCAGCCTTGAGACCACCGCCGACGGCTCCGGTCGCTGGAGCACGCCGCTGGGTCCGGTGTCCGAGCCGACGCTCTACGGCCTGTCCGCCGAGAGCGACGGGCGCCGCCTGCAGGCCGAGGGCTATGTGGCGATCCTGCCCGGGGCGCCGACCGTAGCCCTGCTGCGGTCGGGCGCGGGCGCCCTGGTGCTGGACGGCGGCCGGCTTGGCCTGCACATCCTGGCCGTCGACCTGGACGGCGGCGGCGCCGCGGCGGTCTCCGGCCGCGCCCCGGCCGGCGTCCCGGTGAGGGTGCTGGTGGACGGCGTCCAGGCGATGCAGGTGGCCCCGGCCGCCGACGGCCGCTTCAGCATGACCCTGCCCAAGGCCCTGCCGCCGGGCGCCCACCACATCCAGGCGCTGGGGGCCAAGGCCGCCGCCGAGACAGACGTCATGGTCGGGCCGATCGCGCCGCCCGCCGATGGTCCCTACCGGGTCACCGCCGCCGCGGGCGGCTGGCGGGTGGACTGGATCACCCCCGGGGGCGGACCGCAGACCACCCTGTTGCCGGCATCCTCCGAGCCCGCACGATGAGGCCGCGGGGCGGCCCGGAGCGCGAGCGCGTGCGCGGCCAGGGGGAGTCGGCCGACGCGCCGGCCGGGGCCAAGCTCAGCCTGCTGGACGCCATGATCGACCTGTGGCGACTGATCATGCGCTCCGAGGCGCCGTGGCTGAAGACGCGCACGGCGGTCGCCTTCGTCCTGATCGTGGTGGGCAAGGCCCTGGGCATCTGGGCCCCGTTCCTGCTGGGGCACGCGGTCAATAAACTGGCCAAGGGCCAGAGCGCGGCGATGACGGTGGGCCTGTCCTTCGCGGCCCTGGCGATCGGCTGGTCGGTGGTGCGCTTCCTGGCCGCCGCCGCGCCCCAGGCGCGCGACGCCATCTTCACGCCCGTGTCCCAGGCCGCCCAGCGCCGCGCGGCCGCCGAGAGCTTCGCCCACGCCCTGTCGCTGTCGCTGGACTACCACCAGACCAAGCGCACCGGGGCGCTGGGCCGCACCATCGACCGGGGCGCCCGCTCCATCGAGTACCTGCTGCGGACCCTGGTGTTCAACCTGGCGCCCACGGTGCTCGAGCTGCTGATGGCGGCCGTGGCCCTGGCGAAAGCCTACGACTGGCGCTTCGCGGCTGTGGCCATCGCCACGGTGGTGCTGTACGGCGCCGGCACCTTCATGATCTCCGACTGGCGCATCCACCACCGGCGCGCCCTCAACGCGGCCGACAGCGAGGCTGCCGGGCGCTCGGTGGACGCTCTGCTCAACTATGAGACGGTCAAGAGCTTCGGGGCCGAGGCGCGGGCGGCCGAACACTATGACGAGGCGCTGGGCGACTACGCCCGGGCGGCGGTCAAGGCCAACACCTCGCTGGTGCTGCTCAACGTGATCCAGTCGGCGGTGATGAGCGCCGGGCTGGCGGCCATGGCCGTGCTGGCCGGCATGAGCGCAGCCCAGGGCAAGATCGGTCCGGGGGACGTGATGAGCACGGTGCTGATCATGATCCAGATCTATTCGCCGCTGGCGATCCTCGGCTTCGCCTACCGCGAAATCCGCCAGTCGATCATCGACATGGAGGCGATGGTCGACCTGCGCCGCCAGGTCCCGGCCGTCGCCGACGCGGCCAATGCGCGCGAACTGCCCGAGGCGCTGGTGCACGGCGCCGACCTGGCGTTCACCGATGTCTCCTTCCGCCACACCGCCCGCTCCCAGGGGCTGGACGGGGTCAGCTTCCGCGCGCCGCCCGGCTCGACCACGGCCATCGTCGGTCCCTCCGGGGCCGGCAAGACCACCCTGGTGCGGCTGGCCCTGCGGCTGATCGATCCGCAGGGCGGGGCGGTGTCCATCGACGGCAGCGACCTGCGCGCCGTCAGGCAGAGCGCCCTGCGCCGGGCGGTGGCCCTGGTGCCCCAGGACGTGGCCCTGTTCAACGACACCCTGCGCACCAACATCGGCTTCGGCCGGCCGGACGCCAACGACCAGGAGGTGTGGGCCGCCGCCGACGCGGCGGAGCTCGGCGACTTCATCCGCGGCCTGCCCGAAGGGATGGAGACCAAGGTCGGCGAGCGGGGGCTGAAGCTGTCGGGCGGCGAGCGCCAGCGCGTGGGCCTGGCCCGCGCCCTGATCGCCCAGCCCCGCCTGCTGATCCTGGACGAGGCCACCAGCGCGCTCGACAGCCGCACCGAGGCGGCGATCCAAGCCACGCTGCGGCGCCTGCGCGGCGGCCGCAC
>JAQGII010000291.1 GCA_028291305.1 Caulobacteraceae bacterium | reverse complement strand
CCCAGTAAGCGCTCATCCTGAAACCCAAGCGGAAATTATCCAAGGAGTTTACCACCACGCACGCGACGCCAAGAGAAGGCCGTTAGAGCAGGCGCGCAAACTCCTTGCCCGCATTCTCAGCTTCTGTCTGGAGACAGACGCCGAGCGCGGTCCAGCGCATCGCCCAGTCGGGCTTCCATTGCATCTTGACGCGCCCGCCGGTGACCGAGACTTCGGTCAGCTCGCCGTCCTCGTCGCGGAACACGATGGTCCCCTTGCCCGGATGGCGCTCCAGGGTCGGAACCTGCAGCACGCGGCCGGTTTTGGGGCTGATCGGCAGGAAGGGCGAATAGGAGGCGCGGCGCTCCTCGCCCAGCGTCGGCAGCATCACCTGCTGGATGGCGTCGAACTTCTGCAGCGCCCACAGCAGGGTCGGGTCGAACCGGCCGGACCTGTAGCATTCGGTGGACGACAGGAATTCGTACTCGAAGCCGAAGCCGTCGAGGAAGGCGCGCAGCCGGGCGTTGTTGTGCTCGCCGAAGCTCGGGTATTGGCCGAACGGATCGCGCGCCACGGTCAGGGGCTTGCCCAGGTCCTCGGCCAGCATCTCCTTGTTGGGGACATTGTCCGGAACCTTGCGCAGGCCGTCCATGTCGTCGGAGAAGCTGATCAGCCGGGTCGGGATGGCGTCGTCGGTCAGGGCGCGGAAGGCGGCGCGCACCATGGTGGTGCGGGCCACCTCGCCGAAGGTGCCGATGTGCGGCAGGCCGGAGGGCCCGTAGCCGGTCTCCAGCAGCACCGGGCGCAGCAGGGACGGCAGGGCCTTGACCGCTTCGTCGGTCTTGCCGGCGTTGATCAGGGTGGCGGCAAGGTCGCGCTCGGCGTCGGTCTCCAGACCGAAGCGGAGAATGCGGGCAAGGAGATTGCGCGCCTGCTCGAACGGCCAGCTCTTGGCGTCGCGGGCGTGGTGGGAAAGGCCTTGGAACATGGCCGCAGGGGTTACAGGAGGCGCGCTTCCTGGGCAACGGGCTGCGGTGAACGGCGGTCTGTGCTAAGCTTGCGCAGGACCGACACCATGGCTGGAGGACCGTCCCATGACTCCTTTGGTTCTGACCCTCGTTTCCACCCTCGTCCAGTCCTCGGGTTCGGGCGCCCCCTTGTGGAACCCGGACGCCTGCAAGCCGACGCTCGACTCCCACTTCGTGCACAGCGTCAGGCCGGCCGAGTATTCCGGATCGCCGATCCGCCGGCTGAGCCGGGAGGAGGCCGCCCGCGAGATCGAGAAGACCACGCCGACGCCCTCGTGCCTGGACAAGGGCCCGCTGACCGTGCCGCCGCTCGCGGGCGCGACCCCCAAGCCGCCGCGTCCCGACGCGCCGCGCGATCAGCCCATCGATCCGCGCGCGCCGTAGGCGTCTTGCAACGTCGGCGGCGCCACCGCATTTGCAGGGCATGGCGCTGCTGAAGCCCGAGGCCCTGCTCTGCCCCAAGCCGGAAGGGCTCTACTGTCCACCCGGCGACTTCTACATCGACCCGGTGCGGCCGGTGACGCGGGCGGTGATCACCCACGGCCACGCCGACCACGCCCGCGCCGGCCATGGCGTGGCGGTGGCGACGCCGCAGACCCTGGACATCATGGCCGCCCGCTACGGCGCCGACTTCGCTGGCCAGGCCCAGGCGCTAGCCTATGGCGAGACCCTGACCCGCGACGGAGTGGCGGTGTCCTTCGCCCCCGCCGGCCACATCCTCGGCTCGGCCCAGGCGGTGGTGCGCTGGAAGGGCATGACCATGGTCGTCTCCGGCGACTATAAGCGCAGCCGCGATCCCACCTGCCCGCCCTTCGAGCCCGTGCCCTGCGACGTGTTCGTCAGCGAGGCGACCTTCGGCCTGCCGGTGTTCTGCTTCCCCGACCCGGCGAAGGTGACCGCGACCCTGCTCCACTCCGTCGCCCAGTTCCCCGAGCGGTCGCACATCGTCGGGGTCTACGCCCTGGGCAAGGCGCAGCGGCTGATCTGTCTGCTGCGCGAGGCCGGCTGGGATCGGGCGATCTATGTGCACGGGGCGCTGGAGCGGCTCTGCGCCCTCTACGAGCAGCACGGCGTGGCGCTCGGCCCCCTGCTGCCCGCCACCACCACCCGTGAAGCCGATTTCGCGGGCGAGATCGTGCTGGCCCCGCCCTCGGCCATCGCCGACCGCTGGGCGCGGCGCTTCCCCGACCCGGTGGCGGCCTTCGCCTCCGGCTGGATGCGGGTGCGCGCCCGCGCCCGCCAGCGGGCGGTGGAGCTGCCGCTGATCCTGTCCGACCACGCCGACTGGAACGAGCTGACCTCGACCGTCGCCGAACTGCGCCCGCAGGAGCTGTGGATCACCCACGGCCGCGAGGAGGCCCTGGCCCGCTGGGCGGAGCTGAACGGCATCGCCGCCCGGCCGCTGGCCATCGTCGGCTACGAGGACGAGGAAGAGGCGTGAAGGAAGCGTGCTCCCCCGCGAGCGGGAGGAGCACGCCGGAACCCACCGCGCGCTTCATCGCTTGAAGCCGGCAAAGGTCGGAGGAACGCCATGGATCCCAAACCCAGACCTACCAGCCCCGCACCCGAGAAAATCGGCGGCCGCAAGGACGAGGCCCCGCCCGCCGACACGCCGGCCAAGCCCGGCGGCATGGCCGGCGAAGGCGGCGCGTCGGGCGGCGGCGCGGCGCCCGAGGAGCGTGATCGTGAGCGCGACGGCGGGATGCTCGGCGAGGGCTGACGCCTCTGGATTGCCACGCTTGGCGTGTTAGCGTGCCGGCCCCCGCCTGGAGCCCGCCTATGATGCGTCTGTCCGCCTGTCTCGTTGCCGCCGCCCTCCTGTTGGGCCCCGCGGCCCAGGCCCAGACACCCGCTTCCGCCCCGGCCTCGAGCATCGTCGTGCCGCCGCTGAAGTACGAGACGCGCACCCTGGCCAACGGGCTGAAGGTGGTCACGGCGCTGGACCGCTCGGCCCCGATCGCCACCGTGCAGGTGTTCTACGGCGTCGGCTCCAAGGACGATCCGGCGGGCCGCTCGGGCTTCGCCCACCTGTTCGAGCACATGATGTTCAAGGCCACGCGCGACATGCCGGCCGAGTACATGGACCGGCTGACCGAGGACGTCGGCGGCATGAACAACGCCTCCACCGGCGACGACTTCACCAACTACTATGAGGTGATCCCCTCC
Source organism: Caulobacteraceae bacterium (assembly GCA_028291305.1). Classification (GTDB taxonomy): domain Bacteria; phylum Pseudomonadota; class Alphaproteobacteria; order Caulobacterales; family Caulobacteraceae; genus BOG-938. The sequence continues at coordinate 1,094 of JAQGII010000291.1, read as the reverse complement.
AACCACATCGAGCGGCTGCTGTGGGCCGAGGCCGAGCGGATGAGCTCGCTGTCGGTGGACGAGGCCAACTTCAAGTCCGAGCGCCAGGTGGTGGAGGAGGAGCTGCGCCAGCGGGTGCTGGCCGATCCCTACGGCCGCTTCGAGACCCTGGCCATTCCGCAGAACTCGTTCACCACCCATCCCTACAAGCGCCCCGGGATCGGCTCGATCGCCGACCTGGACGCCGCCAGTCTGGCGGACGTGCGCGCTTTCCACGCCACCTACTACCGGCCCGACGACGCCCTGCTGATCGTGGTCGGCGACTTCGATCCGGTGCAGCTGAACGCCTGGATCGACCGCTATTTCGGCCCGATCAAGGCCCCCGCCGGCGCCCTGCCGCGCGTCACCGCCAAAGAGCCGCCGCGCACCGGCCCCAAGGTGGTCACCACCTACGGCCCCAACGTGCCCCTGCCCGCGGTGGCGATCACCTGGCTGGCGCCCGCCGCCTCCGATCCCGACGATCCGGCCCTGACCGTGCTGGACGCCCTGCTGACCGGCGGCGACTCCGCGCGGATGAACGAATCCATCGTCTATCGCCAGCAGCTGGCCCAAACGGTGTTCTCCGCCGCCGACACCCGCCAGCAGCCCGGCCTGTTCTACGTCGGCGCGATCATGGCCGACGGCAAGACGCCGGATCAGGGCGAGCAGGCCCTGCTGGCCGAGGTGGGCAAGTTGCGCGACGCGCCGGTCGACGCGGCCGAGCTGGACAAGGCCAAGACCCTGCTGATCGCCGGCGCCCTGCGCTCGCGCGAAACGGTGGAGGGCCGCGGCTACGCCATCGGCAACGCCCAATGGGTGGAGGGCGACGTCGGCCGGGTCAACGACGACATCGGCCGGCTGCAGGCGGTCACCGCCGCCGACGTCCAGCGCGTGGCCCGCAAGTACCTGCCCGACGACCGCCGCGTGACCATCCGCTACGTCTCGGAAAAGCAGCGCCCCGCCGGCGAGGCCGCCGCCGAGGGCGTGCCGACCACCAGCAACCCGTCCGCCCTGGTGACCGCCAAGGCGCCGACCGTGGCCGCGCCGCCCCCCGCCACCGCCGCCGGCGGCCGCAC
>JAQGII010000433.1 GCA_028291305.1 Caulobacteraceae bacterium | reverse complement strand
ACCGATCGAGTCGAGGCTCGGATCGCCCTGGAGCGAAAGTCTGAGGCCCTTGAACTTGCCAGTCAGCGCGCGCTTGCCGCAATGGCCGCCGCCGAGCACGCCACTCGGGCAAAGGCGGAGTTCCTGGCCAACATGAGCCACGAGATTCGCACCCCGCTGACAGCCATCATCGGGTTCACCGGGCTGCTCTCCGAACGCCCCGGGCTCGACGACATCGCCCGTAGTCACGTCCAGCGCGTTTCCATGGCAGGCGGCGCGCTATTGGCGATCGTCAACGACGTGCTCGACTTCTCCAAGCTGGAAGCCGGGCACTTTGAGATCAATCCCGTCGCCCTTTCGCCGACAGACGTGGTCCGTGACGCACTGTTGCTATTCACGCCGCAGGCTGACGCGAAGGGCCTCAACCTCCAATTCGAGACGGAAGGCGACCTCCCCAGCCACGTCGCGGTCGATCCGGCAGGCCTTCGACAAATCCTGCTCAACCTGGTCGGAAATGCGATCAAATTCACCTCGGATGGCGAAGTTCGCCTCACGGTTCGGCATGACGGGAACCGCCAACAGTTGCATGTAACCGTCACTGACACCGGTCCCGGCCTAACCGTCGAGCAGCAGGAAAGGCTGTTTCAGCGGTTTTCTCAGGTCGATGCGTCTTCGACGCGTAAACATGGCGGCACCGGTCTTGGCCTCGCGATCTGCAAGGGATTGGCCGAAGCGATGGGGGGCGGGATCGGCGTGACCGCCGAGGCGGGCCGTGGATCCAGCTTCCATTTCCACGTTGACGCGCCCGCTTGCGACGGACCGGCGCCGGCGCGCGACGGCCCCCCTCCCGCCATCGACGGCCTGCGTGTCCTCGTGGTCGACGACAACCCGGTGAATCGCCAGCTCGCACGCGCGATCCTCGAGCAAATGGGTGCGGAGATCACCGACGCCGCTGGGGGTGTGGAGGGGTTGCGCAAGGCCAGCGAACTGCCCTTCGACGTCATCCTGCTCGACTTGCGCATGCCGGACCTCGACGGACCCGCCGTCATGCACCGCCTGCGATCCGAAACGGGCCCTAACCAGAGCGTGCCGATCTTGGCCTTCACGGCCGCGGCGGAAATCGATCCGGCGCTTCAAGGCGCCGGCGGCTTCGACGACCTTGTCCGAAAGCCGATCCAGGCGGCCGACCTGATCGGCGCCATCGCCCGCTGGTCGCAGGAGAAGGCTTAGCCGGGCACTGTCAGCCCCGCCACGCACCTGACCAACTCGTCTCCGACAGAGGAGAGAGGGCGTTGTCAGGCCAACGTTAGTCGCCCGCTGACCGGCCTTGGCTAGGGCAGGGAAATGACCAAGCCGCCCAACCCGTTTCGATATTTTGACAGCTCGCCCGAGGTGATCCGCCTGGTGGTGATGATGTACCTCTGGCGCGCCGTCGATCACGAGGGCGAGGTGCTGGAATCCTTTGTCACCAAGGTGCGGGATAGGCTGCGGCATTGAAATTCATCAAAAAGGCGATGAAACGGCATGGCCGGCCGAAGAGGATCGTCACCGACGGGCTTCGCTCTTACGGCGCGGCTCTGAAGGAGATTGGCGCCACCGATCGCCAGGAGACAGGGCGTTGGTTGAACAATCGGGTTGAGAACAGCCACCTACCACTGCGACGACGAGAGCGGGCGATGCTGAGATTTCGGAGGATGAAAACACTCCAAAAATTCAGCTCAGTTCACGCCTCGGTCCAAAACCTTTTCAGCCAGGAGCGCCATCTCGTCAGCCGCGAAATCTACAAGGAACGACGGGCAGCCGCCCTGGCTGCGTGGCGGTCAGTAATGGCCTAAACGCGGTTGGGTTTGGGCGGACTGCGCCTTGACGGAGGCAAGTTCTCGTTGGACTGACAGCACCCTGCCCGTCAATCGCGTCCGGCCGGCCGGCTCAAGACGGACCTGCGACAGGCCCGCAGCTCGATCGCCGCCCCACGCGAAGCTGACCCTACGCGCCGCGGAACTGATCGACGTCAGTTCGGGTTGCCGACGCGCCGGCTAGCATCAGGCGGACAATCGATGGGAGTCGGCCATGGCCCAGATTCTTCCAACAGGACAAACGGCGCCCGAATTCGAGTTGCGGGTTACGCCCGACCAGACCTTGTCGCTGAAGGAGATGCGCGGTCGTCGCGTGGTGCTGACCTTCTATCCCGCCGATTGGAGCCCGGTCTGCGGCGACCAGATGGCGCTCTACAACCAAATTCTTCCGGAGTTCCGCAGCCGCGGCGCCGAACTCCTGGGAATTTCGGTGGACGGCGTCTGGTGCCATGCGGCCTTCGCGCAGCATCGGAACCTGCATTTCGCCCTGCTGTCCGACTTCGAGCCCAAGGGGGCGGTCGCGCGGGCCTATGGCGCCTACCGCGACGGGGAGGGTGTTGCCGAGCGCGCCCTCTTCGTCCTCGATGAGAAAGGGACGATCGCCTGGAGCTACTGCTCGCCGATCGCCGTCAATCCAGGCGCAGACGGGATTCTCGATGCGCTCGACCGAATGATCGCAAAGGAGCCGGGCAATGGCGATGCTCAAAGCGCCGCTCACGCCGTTTGACCACCGAATGGGCGATGACGACGCGCCCGTCGTCCTGGTCGAATATGGCGACTATCAATGTCCTTTCTGCGCAGCGGCACAGCCGGTAGTGCGCGAGCTGATGCGCAATTTCGGCCGAGATCTCGCGCTCACCTTCCGCCACTTCCCGCTCAGTGAGGTGCATCCCCAAGCCGAGGTCGCCGCCGAGGCAGCAGAGTTCGCGGGAGCACACGGCGCGTTCTGGGGGATGCACGAGGCGCTGTTCGCCAATCAGTTCCGGCTCAGCCTGCCAGTGATCTTCGCCCTGGCCGGCTCGCTGAACCTGTCTCAAGCGGCGCTGCGGGACGCCCTGACCGCGAGGACCTATGCCGACAAGGTGCGCACCGACTTTATCGGCGGGGTGCGCAGCGGGGTGAACGGAACACCGTGCTTTTTCATCAACGGCTTGCGCCATGACGGCGCCCATACCTTCAGCGCTCTCGCCATGGCGATCAGCGCCGCGCGGCCGGTGACGGCGCCCGAACAACTCAACCACGACAGGGCGCGTCCCTGAATTCCCATGGGAAAGGACCAGACGATGCCCAAGATCCTTCGCAGCACCGCCTTTGCGCTCCTTCTGACGTCCGCGACGGTGGTGGGGCTTCCGTCCCGCGCCGCTAGGACGTGGTAGCCGGCGTCTTCCAGTTCGCACCTCGGCACGACATCCAGATCGACAAGTATCGCCCGCCGGGGTGATCCCTCGTCTGTGCTGAACTTCGCTCAACTCTTCAGCAGCGTGTGCGACCTTCGGCACGAGGGCCGGGGGAAAATCGAACGATTGCTATAGAAAACAATGCCTAAGAGGTTCATTCGGCGGCGATTGACGATGCCCCACCCCCTGTCACAGTGCCCCTGAGAACGACAAGAGCCGACTGGGGGAGACGCGCGTGACTGCTGGAATTCGCAACCTTAGCATCGTCCTCGTTGCTATGCCGATCGCCATCGGGGGTATCTGGGGGCTCAGACCTGCCTATGTCGAAGCGGCCAATCATGCTCCTCAAACAGCGGCGAGTGAGAGGGTGGACATGGCCAAGGGGAAGGCGACCGTAGAGCAGGTCTGTAGCGAGTGCCACGACAGCGGGGTTATGGAAGGTCAGAAGCGCTCACGGGAGGCTTGGCAGCAACTGGTCGACGATATGATTGGCCGCGGTGCGAAGGCCAGCGAAGCGCAGGAGGCGCTGCTGATCGACTACCTAGCAGCAGCATATCCCGCGGATCAGTTAGGCCAGACGCGGCCCCCCGAGAGCCCGCTTGGCACTGATCGCCATCCAGTCCAGGGTGGCGCTCAGTAGATCCGCCAACCGCTTCACCGCCGGTTTAAAATAGTTTTCGCCCGGGGGTTCCAGCGCGCGGACGGGCGTGCCCGGACACAAAGCACAGCATATCGGCGGTCTTCGAGGGGCTCGAGACCGAAGTCGGTGAAGCCATGACGCCGTCGTTGTCTTCTCCGGGGCCGTAGACCCAGATCAATCCGTCCTCTTGATCCATTTCGACGGCGATGTCCGACAGCCAGTCCTCGTCCTCGCCGAGCATCTCGGCGACGCGAGCGATGGTGTGGACCTGGTGGACCCTTGTTGACCGGCGCCAAGATCAGGCGGCCTGGGCGGCTATGATGGCTGCGGTAGGTTTCCAGTTCCACGGCAGCAGTTCGTCGAGCCGGTGGGCCGGATGGGCGGCGATGCGCGCGAGCACATCGGCCACGCGCGCAGGCCCGGGAAGCGCCGGCTTACGCCGGCACATTAACCCGGTGTCGGGGCGCGGGACGAGGGCAGGCGGTAGCAAATGAGCTCCGCGCCCTGGAAGCCGGCGCTTCCCACAACGATGTGCTGCCGACCACCGACCATGTAGGTCATCGGTGATCCGGTCTGCGCCTGATCCATGAACACAGCGCCCACTTCTCGACCGGTCCCCTTGTCGTAGGCGCGAAGGCGCGCGGCCTTGCGGCCCCGGTCGTCGGTGAACAGGCCGCTGTCACCGCAGATCACCAGGCTCCTGGTCGTCAGCACGCCGAGAATCCCCGACTGCCCCGTGCGGGGAATGTTTACGCCCTTCAGCAGCGGGTTGTTCTTGATGTAATCGGGCGTCTCCCCGTGAGCGACCTGCCACAGCTTGGTTCCCTGGTTCAAGTCAAGTGCGGTGATACGCCCGTAGGGCGGCTTGAGGATCGACATGCCGTTGATGGTCAGCACGCCCCGCTGGATGGGATCGTTCAGGCCGTCCTTGACCCCCTCCTCGACGGGTCCGTCGTTGCCCGACCTCGGGGTTGGATAGGCCGAGCCGCCAAAGGCGCCGCCCATGTTGTCGTTGGTGCCGCGTCCGGCGGCGCCTGCGACGATGATGCGCCCGTCGGCCGCCTGCATGTTGCCGTAAATTTGCGGGGAGGACTTCGAGTAGATGTAAAAGACGCCGGTCTCCGGGTCGCCGGAACCGCCAGCCCAGTTCGAGCCGCCCTGGTTCTCGGGCGTCTGCAGAGTGCCCCAGTTGCCGTCCTGCTTGACCAGGCTCGGCGGGCTGTAGAGCGGCCCAGTCTTGTAATGGCTGATGATCTCGAGCGCGCGTGCCTTGATCTCGGGCGTCCAGTCGATCACGTCGTCGGCCGAGAAGCCCTGCCGATCGAACGGGGGTGGCTTGGACGGGACCGGCTGGGTCGGCGCATACCACTCCCCGGGGACGTCGCCGGCCGGGGCCTTCACCTCTGGGATGGGCCAAATCGGCTTGCCCGTCTGTCGGTCGAGGACGAACAGAAAGGCCTGCTTGGTGGGAAGGGCCAGCGCCTTTACGACCTTGCCGCCCTGGCGAAGATTGAGCAGTACGGGCGCAGCGGGGATGTCGCGGTCCCATAGTCCGTGATGCTCTGTCTGGTAGTGCCATCGACGTTCGCCGGTTTCGCAGTCGAGAGCGACCAAGGTCTCGGTGAACAGGGCGTTGCCCTCGCGCGTGACGCCGAGCCAGTCCGCCTGGGGTAGTTCCACGCCGGCGTAGACGAGGCCGAGTTCGGCGTCTGCAGATATCGGGGCCCAGACGCCGGTGTTGGTCGCAGTCTCCGCCTGGCCGGCCTTCAGCCAGGTCTCGTAGCCATATTCCCCCTTGCGCGGCACGGTGTGGAAAATCCACTTCCGCTTCCCGGTCCGCACGTCGAACCCACGTAAGTAGCCGGGGCCGGTGGAGGGTGACGCCGCGCCCACCACTACGGTCTGGCGGACGATCGTCGGCGGGGCGTGGAGGCCGACAATGGGGGCCGTCGGATCGACCTCGTGATCCCAATCGAGCCGCAGGTCGACCTCCCCCTTCACCCCGAAAGTCGAATCCGCCATGCCAGTCTTTGCATCAACGGAGACCAGCTGGTAGCTGCGCGTGACGTAGAGGATGCGCTCTACCGTCCCGTCGGACCAGTAGCTCACGCCCCAGCCGCTGCCGGGGCGGGCGCCCCGGCGGGCACCCTCGTCGTGTCGGTAAATCCAGAGGATCTGGCCGGTCGCGGCGTCGAGGCTGACGAGATACCGGTCGGTCCCGATGGTAGTGAAGAGCCGCCCGTTCACCACCAACGGTGTGGCGTTGGCGCTGAAGTAGGCGCCGCGACCCGGGCCGAAATTGTCAGCCTTCAGGCGCCAGGCGACTTCGAGCTGGTTGAAGTTGGAGGCGTTGATCTGGTCGAGCGGGGCGTAACGCGTGGAGGCCAGGTCGGCAGCCATGTGCAGCCAGTTCGTGGATTGCATATTGGCAGCAGCGCTCCCGCTCGCCGCTGCGGAGGCTTGAGCCCGAGCGCCCGCAGCCCCGATCCAGGCGAAGGCTGAAGTCGAAAGAAGAACTTGGCGGCGGCTGATACAAATCATCATATTCTCCTTCGGCGGGTGCGCTACCATCACCCGTACCTTCCGAGCCCACGCCGGCCCGGGGATGGATGCAGCAATTCAAAAGCTTGATGTTATGCGTTGCCGGCGGCGCTTGTGCACCGCCAGCCGCATGAGGCCGGGGCCTCAGTAGCTCAGGCGGAAGCCCGCCGTATACCGGCGGCCGATGGTGTCGTAGAGGCTGTTGCTGCCGAACGGGGGCGCGAGCTCGTTGAACAGGTTCTCGACCCTTGTGTAGGCCTCAATCCCGTCCCGCAGCTTATAGTTAAAGCCGACGTCGATGTAGGTCGCGCCCGGGATCTGGTTGAAGTTCGATGTCGGCTGCTGCACCGTCGGCGCAGGGCAGTTAGTCTGACACACAATGTAGTTCGGGTTGATTTGCCCCGAGCTTATCAGGCGCTCGGTCAGCGTCAGCTGGGCCCGCCCAACTTCCCAGGTTTGGAGCAGGAACGCCTTCCACTTGGCGACGCCGGTCGTGCCTGGCGCCGGGTTGTTGGCGTTGTTGTTGCCCGCGAGCTGCAGAACCGGCTGACCAGGAACGCCCGGGTCGGTGATGTAGTTGAGCGTATTCGACGCCAGACCGCGCAAGGTGATGGACCCGGGAACACCCATGCCACGCAGGTTCAACCGGTAGCTGGCTTCAAGGTCGAAGCCGTTGGTCTTCAGCGAGGCCAGGTTGAAGGGGGCGACCCGCACGAAACTTGGGTTGTTGGTCCCGAGCACGCCGTTCAGGTTCACGTTCGGACACAGCTCCTTGAGGCCGTTATAGCACAGATCAATGATCTGCTGGCCGCCCAGGACCTGGATCGCGTCCTTCATGTTGATGTCGAAGTAGTCGACCGACATGCGGAAGCCGCGCAGCCAAGACGGCTGGAACACGATCCCCGCTTCAAGATTTGCCGAGATTTCCGGCGTTAGGTTCGGGTTGCCGACGGTGCTATTTGTCGCCTGCACCGTCCGGTCGCCGTTGAAGCGGTCGATGAAGGTGCTGTTGACTTGGACCGGCGCGGCGAAGAGGTCGCTTAGGTTCGGCGCCCGGATGTCTCGTGACCGGATGGCGCGCAGCTTCACGCCATCGAGCGGGGTGTCCCAGGTGCCGCCGAACTTCCAAGTCGTGGCTTGGCCCGAAGTCGAATAATCCGTCGCGCGGATCGCCCCGTTTAGGCTGAGCTTGCCCAGCGGCGCGGTATCCCACACCGGCAACCCGACTTCGGCGAAGCCTTCCTTCACATCATAGCGGCCACGGCCATTCTTGAAGTTGCCGGTTTGCCAGTTGTCCCCCGTCTCAGCAAGGAGCGGGTTGCCCGGGTACAGGGTGCTGAGCGGGCTGTTGCTTATTCCTGCGCCGTACGGGTCCCCTGCGGTCTTGTAGAACTCCTGACGCCATTCGACGCCGACCGCTACCGACACGTCCCCGGCCCAGTTGCGGAACGGGACGCCATTGAAGGCGAAGCTCGCCGCATCCTGGCCCTGGAAGGACTGCTGGCGAGCGCCGGAGAGTGGGGCGAACCAGCGAAAGGCTTCCTCGGAATTGCTGACATCGCCAAAGGCGTTGTACGGCAAGCACCCTGCGGCGCGCGCGACCGGATTCCGGCACACGAGCTGCCCATTTACGCGGATCACGTCGATGGCCGCGTTGTAGAGCGGGGTCAGCGTGCCATCCACCACCCGGATCTTGGCGGTGCTCTCACCATGCTCAACGTAGCTGCTGTAGGTCCATTCCTTGCCGAACAGGTTTAACGAGCCGTCTGCGCCTAGGACAAAGCGGCGCTGACTACGGTCATTTCGCACGTATTGGGCGTACGGGAGGTTCTCCCCGAGCGTGCCCCACCGGAAGCTAGTGATGTTGTTCGCACGGCACAGGTCGGCGATGGACGGGTCAAGGAAGGCATTGTCGCACTGGGCCGTGAGGCCCGGCCTCGCGGCCTTCGGGTTAGGATGGGTGATGGTTAAGACGTCGGCGATGTTGGACGTCCCGTAGAGCTCAAGCCTGTCGCTCACCTCATATGAGAGCCGGCCATAGATGACCTTACGGTCAATCGCCGCCTCGATGTCAGGGCTACCGATTGCACTGCTCGTAATGCCGCGGTAGTCCCCGCCCTGGCAGATACTGCCGATACAGCCGACGACGCCGCCGGCCGCGTTGCGCAGCGGAACGCCCGACCCGCCGTACTGGAACTTGTAGGGAACACCGCCTGGGCCGAACGCGATGCCCTGGAGCGGACCTGCGGTGATCAGGCCGTTGCGCGAGCGGGAGGTGTCCTGGGCCCCATCGAGATAGTAGTTGTTCTGGGGCTGACCCGCCGGCGTGTTGGCCAGCGCGTAGGAGCCGTTGCCGGTGCGCGGCAGCGGGTCGCGTCCATTCTGCGGGAACCCGCCGTTCAACTCACCCGGCGCACCGCGCGATTTGAAGTATTCACCGCTGACCTCGAAGTGCAGCTTATCGTTCAGGAACGCATGGCCGTAGGCGGCCTGGACCGTGCCGTTTTGGCTGTCGCCGTAGGTCGAGACGCCGCCTTGAACGTTGGCTTTGAAGCCCGTGAAGCGCTTATCGGTGACGAAGTTCACCACCCCGGCCACGGCGTCCGAGCCGTAGGACGCCGAGGCGCCGCCGGTCACCACTTCAACCCGCTGGACAAGGAGCTGCGGGAACTGACTGACGTCCACAATGTTCGAGACGTTGGCAGGCACAACCCGTTGACCATCGAGGAGCGTCAGGGTCCGGAAGGTGCCGAGACCGCGCAGGTTCAGGCCCGAAAGCCCGGTCATGCCAGTCGAAGTGTTGTTGTTCGCCACGGTGGTGCCGGTGCTGCCTTGCAGTGCCGGCAGCTCGGCGATGGCGGTAAACAGGTTGGGCTGAGCCTGCTGTTTGAGTACGTCGGCTCCCAGGACCGTCGTCGGGGTGGGCGCGTCGAAGCCCGCGGCCGTGATCCGAGACGCCGTGACGACCACCTCTGCGACCGGGCCGGCCGAATCAGCCGCCGCCGTGGCTCCCTGTGCCGATGCAGCCGACGCAGCCAGCATCATGGCGGCGCCGCTCACAGTGGCTGCCCATGCATGTTGCACTGACGACCTGGCCGCCAAGTGGCCGTCCTCGATGGCGATTCCATGACTGCGCATTTGTTCCCTCCCATCGACCCACTCAGGGGCCGTAATTATGAGCCGGCTACATGGGCCGACGTCTTGAATTGTCAGTTACGGCAGCAGAGTAGTTCGGCTCCCCAAAGCGAATCTGGCGCAAGCATCCCCGAGCACTTGGCTATAATCCCGAGCTCCAACTCTCCATAATTGTGTAGCCCCAGGCAGAAGAATTGCCATTCAGAACCTTTGTTACTGTTTTTACAGGGAAAATCCGAGAAACAACCAAGTTTTTGGGCAGAAATCGGCACAGCTTCGATCGATTTCGGGCCAATTTCCGCTCAAGCAGAGAGCGGCTTCCAGGTCGATTCCAGTGGCGACTGGCGTCCTTGGGATGCCGCCGTACCCTTGGACTATGCGACGGCATTCCAGTTCGCCAATCCGGGAGCCTTGTCGCTTTCGCCCGCATAGCTGCGGCTGCTCCGGCGGGGGAACTGGCAGGTTAACCGGGCGAGCCCAAGGCGCCCCCTCCCCTCCCTTCCGATCAGGCAGCGACGGCGGCTTCCGCCCAAGCCCGGTGCGCGCCGGCGCGCAGTTGGCGCAGACCGGGTCTGGAAATCAGTTGAGGTTGGATATTGAAGACGTTGTAGACGGCGGCGTGGGTGGAGAGGAAACGCTGGGCCGAGCCCTGGCTTTTGAACTTTTGCTGTTTTCGTTCTCGTCGCCGGATGACCAGGTGTGAGTTTTCGGCACGGTTGTTTTCGCGCATTCCGCCGGGCCGGTGGCGGTCGGTCGGATTATCGGGCTCACATGGCTCGGCCGCTAGCGACCCCAAGCGGCGTTTCGGTCAGATTGAAACGGCCGGCGAGAGCTACGCCAGGCTCGCTGTAACCCCCTCGATTACCCCTGCCCAGTCGCCGGGCGAGGCTTGTGTGAACAAGCGAGCGGTCGGATACCAAGGGGAGTCATTGCGGCCATGGCCCCAGCGCCAACAGCCGTCGAAACGGTTCAATATCCACACCGGCTTTCCGACAGCCCCCGCCAAGTGCGCCGTGGAGGTATCGCATGCGATGACAAGATCAAGGTTCGCAACCAAAGCGGCGGTGTCAACGAAATCGTTTAGGTCGTGCGTCAAATCCACGATGGGCGCGCCTGGCCAGCCGTTGGCTTCGGAAAGCTCGGCCGAAGGTGGCCCCTTCTGGAGGCTGATAAGCCGGACATGTGACAAATCAGCCAAGGGCCGGAACGCCGTCAGCGGAAGCGAACGGCGCAAATCGATGGCGTGGGCGATCGGTTGGTCCGGTCTCGCTCCGCCGGCCCAGCAGAGGCCGACCCGCAGTCCCTCGAT
>JAQGII010000421.1 GCA_028291305.1 Caulobacteraceae bacterium | reverse complement strand
CGCCAGGCCCAGCAGCCACAGCAGGACGAAGGCCCCGGCCACGCCGCCGATCATCCACATGGCCATGACGCGCGAGGGGGCGGTGAGGATGGCCACGGCGGCCAGGCCGGCGGCGCAGAGAATCGCGCCGGCCAGTTCCGGTCCGGCGCCCAGCCGTCCCGACAGGTCGTGGCGGAACAGGGCGGCGGGCGGGGTGGAGCGGGCGCGGGCCAGGGGCGCCAGGCAGAACGCCCCGGCCGACAGGGCGCCGAAGGCCGCAGCGCGCAGCAGGGGGCCGGGGTAGACGGCGAACAGGGCGGGCACCGGCAGGCTGTTGGCGGCCAGGGCGGCGATCAGGAATGGCGCGGCGGCGCCGATGGCCACGCCGATGACGATGCCCAGCAGGGCCAGCATGGCGATCTGCACCAGGTAGAGGTTGCGGATCAGCGCACCGTCGGCGCCGATCGCCTTGAGCACGGCGATGGCGGTCTTCTTGCCGTCGAGATAGGCGCTCACCGCCCCGGACACGCCCAGGCCGCCGGCCACCAGCGAGGCCAGGCCGATGAAGCCGAGGAAATACTCCAGTCGGTCGATCAGCCGGCGCACCCCCGGCGCGGCGTCGTAGCGGTCGCGCAGCCGCAGACCCGCCCGGGGGAAGGCCTGCACCAAGGCCCTGCGCGCCTGCCGGGGATCGGCGTCGGCCGCCAGGGCGATGCGCGCGGTCTGGGTGAACAGGGTCCCGCCCTGCAACAGGCCGCCGCCGATGAAGCCGCCGTTCTGCACGGTGTCCAGCCGCGTCAGCACCCGGGGGCCGAGCTGGAAGCCGCGGCTCATGCGGTCGGGCTCGGCGGCGAGCACGGCGTTGGCCACGAGCGACTGGTTGCCGACCTTGAACACCTGGCCGAGCTTCAGCCCCAGCCGGTCGAGCAGGCTGGCCTCCACCGCCGCGCCGGGCGCGCCGTTGCGGGGCTCCAGGGCCGCCGCCAGGCTGACCGGCCGGCCCGCGCCGTCCTGCACCTCGACCGCCCCGGCCAGGGGATAGAGGCTGTCGACGCCGCGCAGCTCCACCAGGCGCCGCGCGCCCGCCGGGCCTTCGGCCATGGCGCGGGTGGCCACGGCGTAGCTGGTCCGGCCGCGGGCCTCGAAGGCGGCGCGCTCGGCCGTGGTGAAACGGCGCTCGACGCTGACGGCCACGTCGCCGCCGAGGATGGTGCGCGCCTCGGCGGCCAGCCCCCGGCGGAAGGCCTCGGCGGTGGAGCTGGCCGCGGCGATGGCGGCCACCCCCAGGGCCAGGCAGGCCAGGAAGATGCGGAAACCCTTGACCCCGGCGCGCAGTTCGCGCCCGGCGAAACGCAGGGAAAGCGGCAGCCTCATGCGCTGGCCACGCCCTCGGCCATGCGCACCTGCCGGTCGGCGCGGGCCGCCAGCCGGGGATCGTGGGTGACCATCACCAGGGCCGCGCCGGTCTGGGCGATCAGCTCGAACATCATGTCGGCAACGATCGCCGCGTTATGCCCGTCGAGGTTGCCGGTCGGCTCGTCGGCGAACAGCAGGGACGGCCGCGCGGCCAGGGCGCGGGCCAGGGCCACGCGCTGCTGCTCGCCGCCCGACAGCTGGTGCGGATAGTGCAGGCCGCGCGCCTTCAGCCCGACCCGCTCCAGCCAGTCGCGGGCGATCCGCCCGGCGCCGGCCACGCCGGCGATCTCCAGCGGCGCGGCGACGTTCTCCTCGGCGGTCATGTTGGGCAGCAGGTGGAAGGCCTGGAACACCAGCGACACGCGGGTGCGGCGCAGGCGCGCCCGGCCGTCCTCGTTGAGCCGGGCCAGGTCCTGGCCGAACAGGCGCACGGCGCCCGAGGTGGGCCGCTCCAGCCCCGCGGCCACCGCGAGCAGCGACGACTTGCCCGAGCCGGACGGCCCGATCACCGCCACCCGCTCGCCCGCCGCCACCGCCATGTCCACTCCGCGCAATATCTCCACCGGCCCGGCGGCCGAGGGCAGCGTCAGGCCGACGCCTTCCAGGACCAGCGGCGCGGCGTCGGGCGTGGGGTGCTGCATCCAAAGGTTCCGGGCGGGGCTCTATTGAGGGGGCGTGCCAGGCCCTACATAGGAAGCCTGCGTGTCCGAACCATTGCAAAAGCCCACGATGCCCTCAACGATCCATCGCCGCGCCCTGCTGACCGCCGCCGCTGCACTGGGCTTGGGCGCCCCTGCCCTGGCGGCGGCGCGCAGGACCCTGACCCTCACCATGCTCGGCGACTCCATCACCGCCGGCCTGGGACTGGCCGGCGGCGCGGCCCTGCCGGCGCAGCTGCAGGCGGAGCTGGCCCGGCTGGGCGTGAATGCCAAAGTGCGGGCCGCGGGGGTGTCGGGCGACACCACCGCCGACGGGCTCGCGCGGACGGATTTCAGCGTCAAGGGCGACACTGACCTGTGCCTGGTGGCCCTGGGCGCCAACGACCTGCTGCAGGGCGTGGATCCCCGGGTCACCCGGCGCAACCTCGACGCCATCCTGGGCAAGCTGCAGGCGCGCCATATCCCGGCGATGCTGGCGGGGCTGAGGGCGCCCGGGGCCATCGGCTCGGGCTACGCACGCGAGTTCGACGCCGTCTTCCCGAACATCGCCCGCGCCCACGGCGTGCGCCTCTATCCGGACCTGCTGGCGGGGGTGATGGGCGACGCCGCCCTCAACCAGAGCGACGGCATCCATCCCAATGCGCGCGGGGCCAGGGTCATCGCCGCCAGGCTGGCGCCGGTGGTGGCAGCCGTGCTCAAATCCCATGCCTGACCGCAGCGG
>JAQGII010000399.1 GCA_028291305.1 Caulobacteraceae bacterium | reverse complement strand
ACGTCTCGCTGAAGGGTACGGCGGACGCCAAGGCCCTGAACCTGTCGCAGCTGAACCGGATGAAGGCGGTGGGCCGGGACGGGCTGACCGGGCTGGACGCGGTCAACTACGCCTCGATGCTCTACGGCCTGCAGGCCGCGGCGGACGCCGACGCCCTGTTCGACTACGGCCTCTCCGGCGCGCAATCGCCCTATGTGCTGAGCCAGCTGACCGGTTCCTACCAGTCGTTCCCGACCTTCCTGGACACCCAGCACGGCATCAAGACCGCCAACGACGCCGACGCCTATCTCGACCGGCTGCAGGGCTTCGCCGGGATGCTCGACCAGGAGACCGAGTTCGCCCGCCACGACGCGGCCCTGGGCATGATCGCGCCCGACTTCATCCTCGACAAGACGCTGGAACAGCTCAACGCCCTGGTGACGGCGCCCGACGCCTCCATCCTGGTCGGGTCGGTGGCTCGACGCGCCAGGGAGGCGATGCTGGCCGGCGACTACAGCGGCAAGGCCGCCGCCATCTACTCCGCCGCCATCCGTCCGGCCCTGGAGCGCCAGATCGCCCAGGTGCGGGCGATGCGGGCCAGGTCCAGTCATGTCGCCGGCATCGGGACGCGGCCCAAGGGCGAGGCCTTCTACGCGGCCGGCCTGAAGGCCTACACCACCGCCGCCATGACCCCGGCCGAGGTGCATCGGATCGGCCTGGAGCAGACCAAGGAATACCAGGCCCGTATCGACGCCATCCTCAAGGCGCAGGGCATGACCCGGGGCACGGTCGGCCAGCGGCTGGCGGCCCTGGCGGCCGACCCGCGCCACATCTATCCCGAAACCGACGCCGGCAAGGCCGAGTTGGTCTCCCACCTCAACGACCTGGTGGCGAGCATCACCCCGCGCCTGCCGCGCATGTTCCGCAATCCGCCCAATATCCCGCTCGAGATCCGCCGCGTGCCGCCCTACATCGAGGCGGGCGCGCCGCTGGGCTACTACAATTCCGCCTCGCTGGATGGCTCGCGCCCGGCGATCTACTACATCAACCTGCACCACAGCGCCGACTGGCCGCGCTGGTTGGTGTCGAGCGTCACCTTCCACGAGGGCGTGCCCGGCCACCACCTGCAGATCTCGACCGCGCAGCACATCGAAGGCATGCCCCTGCTGCGCAAGACGGCCAACTATTCCGGCTACGCCGAGGGCTGGGCCCTCTATGCCGAGCAGCTGGCGGACGAGCTGGGCATGTACGACACCGACCCCCTGGGCCGGGTGGGCTATCTGAAGTCGGAGCTCTGGCGCGCCTGCCGCATGGTGCTGGACACCGGCGTGCACGTGATGGGCTGGACGCGCGAGCAGGCCATCCAATGGAAGACGGACAACGACGGCAGCAACGAGGGCGGGGCGGTTAACGAGGTCGAGCGCTACTGCGTCTGGCCCGGCCAGGCGCCCAGCTACAAGATCGGCCACACCGTCATCAACCGCCTGCGCGACGACGCCAGGAAGCGGATGGGCGCCCGGTTCGACATCAGGGACTTCCACGAGGCGGTGCTGAACTCGGGGTCGGTCCCGCTGGAGGTGCTGGAAGGCATCGTGGCGCGCTACGGGACCTAGCCTAAGCCCACGACCAACGCCTCGACCACCTCGCTCATCAGGGGGCCGATCTCCTCGCGCAGCACCAGATGCGCGAGATGGTCCTGCGGGGTCGGATCGCGGTTGACCATGGCCAGGGGGATGCCGGCCTCGCCGGCCAGGGCGGGCAGGCCGGCGGCCGGATAGACGGTCAGGGACGAGCCCAGCACCAGGAACAGGTCCGCCGCCAGCGTCTCGTCCCGCGCCCGCTCCATGACGCCCGGCGGCATTTGCTGGCCGAACGAGACCACGGCGGTCTTCACCACCCCGCCGCAGGCGCGGCAGGCGGGGATTTCGCCCCGCTCCTGGAACGGAGGCCGCAGGGCCTCCAGCTCGTGGCGCAGGCGGCACGCCAGGCAGGTCGCGTAGCTGGCGTTGCCGTGCAGCTCGATGACCTTGTCGGCGGGGGCGCCGGCGTCCTGGTGCAGGTTGTCGACGTTCTGGGTGATGACGCTGGAGACCTTGCCGGCGGCGATCAGCCTGGTCACCGCCCGGTGGCCGGCGTTGGGCTGCGATCCGGTCCAGCGCGCGATGCCGGAAAAAGCCCGCGTCCAGGCCTCGCGCCGCATGTCCTCGCTGGCCATGAACTGCTGGTAGGTGATGGGCTTCATCCGGCTCCACACCCCGCCCGGGCTGCGGAAGTCGGGGATGCCGGATTCCGTGGAGACGCCGGCGCCGGTGAACACCACCACGCGGCGGGCCGGGGAGAGCAGGGCGGCAAGGCGGGCGGCGGCGGGCGGCATGGCCGGCCTAAGTTAAGCGCTGCGCCCGCCAATGCCAGTCAATGGCTGCGAGGTTGTCGGTGCAATGTCGTGTCTATGCGTGTGCTGCGCCCTGGGCTAGCGTGGCCGTGGGGTATTGCGTTGTCGGCGATCGCGCCGGAGCCGCAATTGGACGACCCATAAGAACAAACTGGAGGACAACCTTTGAAACTCGCTCTTTGCGCCCTGATCGCGGCGGCGTTCGCCACCGCGGCCCTGGCCCAGCCCCCCAAGGCTCCGCCCTTCGTCGTCGAGCGCGACCCGACCAAGATCACCGCCGGCGCCTATGTCGTCGAGCCGGAGCACACCCGGGTGATGTTCGCGGTCTCGCACAAGGGCTTCACCACCTACTACGGCCAGTTCAGCAAGGCCTCGGGCACGCTGGACCTGGACACCAAGAACCCGGCCGCCAGCAAGTTCGACATCACCATCCCGGTGGAAACCGTGTCCACGACCAACGCCATCCTCGACGAGGAACTGCGCAACAAGCCGTGGATGGACGCCAAGACCTATCCGACCATCACCTTCAAATCGACGTCGGTGAAGCCCACCGGCGCCAACACCGCCGACGTCACCGGCAATTTCACCTTCCACGGGGTGACCAAGCCCCTGACGCTGAAGGTCAGGTTCAATGCCGCCGGCATGGACCCGCAGGAGAAGAAGTACACCGCCGGCTTCGACGTTTCGGGCAGGATCAAGCGTAGCGAATTCGGCATGCCGGTGGCCGTGCCGCTGATCGGCGACGACGTCGACCTGATCATCGCCGCGGCCTTCGTCAAGCCGTAGGCGGCGCGGGCGGCGGGCGACCGCCGCCCGCATCGGGAGCGGGGCGACGGCGCGGCAACGGACGGCCGCTGCGCGCGTTGTTGAGTTCGGGGGAGATACGGGCGATCGCCGATCGTCCGACTCCCGCCCGCGCTACACCGGACCAGCTTTGACAGTATTTCGCGACCCCCCCCTGGAATTTCGCGACGGCCCCCTGGAAGACGCCTTTCCTGGCGATAGCGTGATGAGCGGGCTGATGCGCGGCCACCCCTGGGCCTCCACGCCGCTGGGTCCGCCGCAGTGTTGGCCCGAGGGGCTCAAGGTCGCGCTGCGCATGATGCTCGCCTCCCGCTTCGAGATGTGGCTCGGCTGGGGCGAGGACATGCATTTCTTCTACAACGACGCCTACATCCCCACGCTCGGCGTCAAGCATCCGGGCGCCATCGGGCGGCCGACGCGCGAGGTGTGGGGAGAGGTCTACGATGACATGAAGGGTCGCTTCGACGCCGTCCTGCGCGACGGCGAGGCGACCTGGGACAAGGCGCTGCGGCTCCTGCTGGAGCGCAACGGCTATCCGGAGGAAACCTACCACACCTTCTCCTACAGCCCCCTGCGCGGCGCCTCCGGCGCCATCGAGGGCCTGATGTGTGTGGTCAGCGAAGAGACCGAGCGCGTCATCAGCGAGCGGCGGCTGGAGCTGTTGCGCAGCCTGTCGGCCGCCCTTCTGCCCGCCCGCACCCGCAAGGCCGTGGTGGAGGGCGTGCGGCGGGCCCTGAGGGGCAACACGCTCGACTTCCCGTTCAGCCTGGTGCGCCTATTCGAGGGCGCCCCCGACGGCGACACGTCAGCCCTGGAACAGGCGCCCTGGCCGTTCGACCTCCTGCACGACGGCGCCGCCGGCGTCCGCATCGGGCTCGTGGGCGTGCTGGACGACCCTCCCAAGGGGGCATGGGACATCGCCCCGCGCGAAGCCCTGATTGCGCCCATCTTCAGCGGCGGGCAGGGCGGGCCCAGCGGCGCCCTGGTGCTGGGTCTCAACCCCTACCGGCCGCAGGACCCCGACATCGCCGGCTTCTCCCAACTGGTCTGCAGCCAGATCTCCGGCGCCCTGGCCACGGTGGACGCGCAGGTGCGCGAAGTGGCTGAGATGGAACGGTTGCGCCAGCTGTTCGAGCAGTCGCCCAGTTTCATGGCCGTGCTGCGCGGTCCACACCATCGGTTCGAGCTGGTCAACCCGCGCTATCTGCAGTTGATCGCCCACCGGGACGTCATCGGCAAGGCCGTGCGCGACGCCCTGCCCGAATTGGAGGGCCAGGGTTTCTTCAAGCTGCTCGACGAGGTCTACGACACGGGCGAGCCCTTCATCGGCCGCTCGGTTCCGATCACCCTCCAGCGGACGCCCGGCGCCGCGCCCGAGCCATGCTTCCTGGACTTCGTCTACCAGCCGATGCGCAGCGCCGAAGGCGTGGTCACCGGCATCTTCGTCGAGGGCGTCGACGTCACTGCGGCGCATGATGTGGCGGTCGCCCTGCGCGCCAGCGAAGCCCAGTTCCGCGCCTTTGCCGAAGCCATGCCCAACCACGTCTGGGCCGCGCCGCCCAACGGTCAGATCGACTGGTTCAACAACCGGGCCTACCAGTACGCCGGCGCCAAGCCGGGCGCGCTGGCGGGGGACGGCTGGACCCGGCTGGTGCATCCGGACGACCTGGCCCCGGCGGTCGAACGCTGGGCCGCCGCCCTGGCCGGCGGCGAGCCCTACGAGACCGAATTCCGGCTGCGCCGCGCCGACGGCCTGTACCGTTGGCACCTCGCCCGCGCCGTGCCGATCCGCGGCGACGACGGGGCCATCCTGCGCTGGATCGGCGCCAATACCGACATCGAGGACCAGAAATCCACGGCCGAGGCCCTGGCCTACCTCAACAGCACCCTGGAATCCCAGGTCGAGGACCGCACCCGCGAGCGCGACAGCCTGTGGGCGATGTCGCGCGACCTGCTCGCCATCGTCGGCGAGGACGGCTGCTACAAGCGGACCAACCCCGCCTGGACCACCCAGTTCGGCATTGCCCAGGGCGCCCTGGCCCACGCCCACTTCAACGAGGTCTTCCATCCGGACGACCGCCACGGCGTCGAACAGGTCTACCAGCGGATGAGGGCCGGCGCGCCGGTCGCCCAGTTCGAGGCCCGCATCCGCGCGGCCGAGGGCGCCTACCGCACGGTCAGCTGGGTCGTGGTTGCGACCGAGGGTGACTACTACGCCTCGGGGCGCGACGTGACCGATCAGCGGCGCACGGAGGAAGCCCTGCGCCAAAGCCAGAAGATGGAGGCGGTGGGCCAGCTCACCGGCGGCATCGCCCACGACTTCAACAACCTGCTCACCGGCATCAGCGGCAGCCTGCAGTTGCTGGAGGCCCGCATCACCCAGGGGCGGCTGGACTCCGTGCCCCGCTATATCGATGCGGCCCACGGTGCGGCCAAGCGGGCGGCGGCCCTGACCCAGCGCCTGCTGGCCTTCTCGCGGCGCCAGACGCTCGATCCGCGTCCGGTCAACGTGAACCGCCTGATCGGCGACATGGAGGAGCTGATCCGCCGCACGGTGGGCCCGAGCGTGCAGATGGAGGTCGTCGGCGCCGGCGGCGTCTGGCCCACCCTGGTGGATTCCAACCAGCTGGAGAACGCGCTCCTCAACCTGTGCATCAACGCCCGCGACGCCATGCCAGACGGCGGACGGATCACCATCGAGACCGCCAACAAATGGCTGGACGACCGCGCCGCGGCGTCGCGCGAGCTGCCGCCGGGCCAGTATGTCTCCCTGTGCGTCACCGATACCGGCACGGGCATGACGCCTGAGGTGATCGCCCGCGCCTTCGACCCCTTCTTCACCACCAAGCCGCTGGGCGCCGGCACCGGGCTGGGCCTGTCGATGATCTACGGCTTCGTGCGCCAGTCGGGGGGGCAGGTGTGCATCTATTCGGAGATCGGCCTCGGCGCCAGCATCTGCCTCTACCTGCCGCGCTACGGCGGCGCCGCCGAGGACGGCGTCGCCGAGACCGCCGTGTCGCACCCCCTCAGCGGCGGCCACGGCGAAACCGTGCTGATCGTCGACGACGAGCCCACCGTCCGCATGTTGGTCACCGACGTGCTGGACGGCGCCGGTTACAACGCCATCGAGGCCGCCGACGGCGCCGCCGGGCTGAAGGTGCTGGAATCCGGCGCCCGCGTGGACCTGTTGATCACCGACGTGGGCCTGCCCGGCGGGATGAACGGACGCCAGGTGGCCGACGCCGGTCGCGTGCTGCGCCCGGGGCTGAAGGTGCTGTTCATCACTGGCTACGCCGAGAACGCGGTGATCGGCAGCGGCCGTCTGGATCCAGGCATGCAGGTGATCACCAAGCCCTTCGCCGTCGAGGCCCTGGGCGAGAAGATCCGCCAGATGATCGACAGCTAGGGTCGCTCGACATCGAGGGATTGCGGGCCCCGCTCGAAGATCAGATTCTGTCAGGTGAAAGTGGATTCCGGCATCATCGCCGCCTTGTTCGCTCCCCGCGACCTAAAGCGCTCTGGCGCCTAAGGCCAAGCTCGCGCAAACTCCGCCGGCGGGGCCTGCGCCCTCGGAGCCGGATCTTGGATAGCGCCGCACAGCAACGCACGGAACGGGAGCAGTCCGCCAGCGAAGCCCTGACCCGCGCCGTCTCCGCGGGCGAGACCGAGTTCCGCGAACTGGCCGACAACGCGCCGGTGCTGATGTACCGGGTCGGGCTGGACAAGGTCTGCGACTATTTCAACAAGCCGTGGCTGGAGTTCGTCGGTTGCAGCCTGCAGCAGGAGGTCGGCTACGGCTGGGCCGAGCGCGTCCATCCGGACGACCTGGAGCGCTGCGTCCCCCTCTACGTCAAGGCCTTCGACGCCCGCCAGCCGTTCAGCCTGACCTACCGGCTCAGGCGCCGCGACGGCGAATACCGCTGGCTGGTCGACAACGGCGCTCCCTTCTACCGTCACGGCCAGTTCGCCGGCTATATCGGCAGCTGCAGCGACGTCACCGAGACGCGCGAGCTGCAGGCGCACCAGGAGGTGCTGCTGGCCGAGTTGAACCATCGGGTGAAGAACAACCTGCAGCTGATCATCTCCTTCCTGTCCTTCTCGGCCAGGGGCGCCGAGACCGCGGAGGCCAAGACCCTGCTCAAGGCGGCCATCGAGCGGATCCATGGCGTCGCCGCCATCCAGGAACAGCTGCACCAGACGACCGCCGGCGTGGTCGACCTCGCCCACTACCTGCCGGCCCTGGCCCGCGCGGCGCTGCATATCGAGGCCACCGACGAGGCCCGGCTGACGCTCGCTGCCGAGCCGGTCGTCGTCACCTTCCAGCAGGCGTCCAACCTCGGCCTGATCGTCAACGAGCTGGTGATCAACGCCATCAAGCACGGCGGGGCGCGCCACCATCCGGTCCACCTGGCCCTGAGGGCGCTGGACGCCGACACGGCGGAGCTGACCTTCCAGGACGCCGGGCCCGGGTTCAGCGACGCCGCGCTGAGCAGTCCCAACGCCTCGACCCGCCGCGGCGCCGGCCTGATCGACGCCCTGGCCAGCCGCGTCCGCGCCACCCTGGTGCGCGGCAACGTGAACGGCGCCCGCGTGCGCCTGACCTTCCCCATCGAGCGGCCAGCCGACTAGCGGCCGCCCCCTCAGGGCGTCTCCACCAGCCAGCGGTAGCCGTAGGACTCCAGCACCGCGCGGGTCTGGGTCCAGCTGAACCGGTTGTCGAGGATCACCGTCACCGGCCGGCCCTTCACCTGGCCCAGCACCTCGGCCACCGCATGGTCCTCGTGGCGCTCGTTGCGCACCAGGGCGAAGCGGACCTCGGCGGGGGCGAAGCCGGCGGCGAGCA
>JAQGII010000390.1 GCA_028291305.1 Caulobacteraceae bacterium | reverse complement strand
CAGTCCTTGTGAACCTTGGCCACCGCCGGCATCAGACGGTCCAGGCCCCTGCCCGTCTCGGCCGACAGGGCCACCACGGGCGAGCCGCGCAGCTGGGGCAGGACCTCCTCGGCCCGCTGCAGGAATTCCTTCAGCGTCGCCTGGGGGTCTTCCACCAGGTCCCACTTGGCCAGCACAAAGACCAGCGCGCGGCCTTCCCGCTCGACCAGGTCGGCGATCTGCAGGTCCTGGATTTCGAACGGGTGGGTGGCGTCCATCACCAGCACCACCACCTCGGCGAAGGTGATCGAGCGGATGGAATCCTGGGTGGAGAGCTTCTCCAGCTTCTCCTGCACCCGCGCCTTGCGGCGCAGCCCGGCGGTGTCGACCAGGCGAATCTTGACGCCGTCGAACTCCCAGTCGACCGGGATGGCGTCGCGGGTGATGCCGGCCTCGGGGCCGGTCAGCAGGCGGTCCTCGCCGATCAGGGCGTTGACCAGGGTCGACTTGCCGGCGTTGGGGCGGCCGACGATGACGATCTTGATCGGGTTTTCGCCGTCCTGCTCCTCTTCCTCGCCGATGCCGGGGGGAGAGGCCTCCAGCAGGGCGTAGTAGAGGTCGGACATGCCCTCGCCGTGCTCGGCGGAGATCGACAGGGGCTCGCCGAGACCGAGGTCGAAGGCTTCCAGCGCTCCCGCCTCCCCCGCCCGGCCCTCGGCCTTGTTGGCGGCCAGGATCACGGGCTTGCCCGACCGGCGCAGGATTTCGGCGAAGGTGCGGTCCAGCGGCATGATGCCGTCGCGGGCGTCGATCAGGAACAGCGCGACCTCGGCCTCTTCGATGGCCAGTTCGGTCTGGTGGCGCATGCGCGCCTCCAGGCTCTCGTCGGTGACGTCCTCGAAGCCGGCGGTGTCGATCAGCTCCAGGTCGAGGTCGCCCAGGCGACCCATGGCGAACTTGCGGTCGCGGGTTACCCCCGGCTGGTCATCGACGATGGCGAGCTTGCGCCCGGCCAGCCGGTTGAACAGCGTGGACTTGCCGACGTTGGGTCGACCGACAATAGCAAGTTTGAGCGCGCGAGGCGCCATACGCGGCCTCCGGCAGCAGGGCTAAACGAAATCAGGTGCGAGCAGGCCTCAGCGGAAGGCGATCAACTCGGCCTTCTCGGTCACCAGATAGAGCATGTCGCCTGCAGCGATCGGCGGCTGCATGGCCGGCGCGCCCAGCCGGACGGTGCGCTCCAGCGCCCCGGTCTTGGGATCGCGCGCTTCCAGGTCGCCGTTGCTCGACACCACGATCAGGCGGTTGGACGCCAGGATCGGGCCGGACCAGTAGGCCTTCTTGACCTTCTTGGGCTTGCGGTTGCGCCGCGTCGGCAGGCGCTGGGCGTTGAGGTCCTGCTCCCAGTAGATCTGGCCGCTCTCGCGGGCGACGCAGATCAGCTGGCCGGCTTCGGAGACGATGTAGACCACGTCGCCGGCCGCCCAGGGGCTGGTCTGGCTCGACACCGGCAGGGTCCAGCGGGGCGTGCCGCTGCGCAGGTCGACGGCGCTGAACACGCCCGAATGGCTGACCGCGAACACGTCGCCGCGATAGATGACCGGCCGGCCGGCGATGTCGCGGATTTCCGAGAGGGCGTTGTTGCGGTTGGACTGCGACAGCGCCTGGCTCCACAGGTCGGTGCCGTTGGCCGCGCCCTGGGCGATCAGCTCGCCCGAGGCGAAGCCGGTGACGATGGTGCTGCCGGAAATGGCCGGGCTGGAGGCCGACAGGATGCGGGCGGGCTCGATGATCGCCTGGTAGTTCCAGATCTGCTGCCCCTTGTCGGCGTCGAACGCCAGGAGCTGATCGTCGAGGGTCACGGCGAACACCCGGCCTTCGGCGACGTTCGGCGCCGAATGGATCGGCTGGTCGGTCTTGCTCTGCCACAGCACGTGGCCGCTCTTGGCGTCCAGCGCGGCGACCATCCGGTAGCCGGAGGTGACGAACACCTTGCCGTTGGCGTAGGCCAGCCCGCCGCCGTAGGCGTCCCTGTCGCGCTTGTCGCGCGATTGCAGGTTTGTGACCCACACCTGTCCGCCGGAGCGGGCGTCGTGGGCCGAAACATGGGCCTGGCCGTCCATGGCGAACACCTTGCCCTCGGCCATGATCGGCGGGGCGGTGACGTAGTGGGCGCGGTTGGCTCCCGACACGCCCAGGCCACGGCGCCAGGCGACGGTCAGGTTGGCGCCCGCGGCGACGTGTTCGACCGATTGCTCGGGCGTGCCGCCGGGCACGGGCCATTCGGCGATGGGCTGCGCGGCCGGCAGGGAGAAGTCCGCCCCCTTCAGCGCCGCGGCCGGCTGCATCTTGTCTTCCGCCGGAAGCACGGGGATGCGTTCGCCCTGGCTGGCGACCGACTTGTTGGTCGATTTGCCGAAGGAGTTGAGCTTGGCCAGGGTCGAGCAGCCGGACAGGCCGACAGCGACCGACGCGGCGATGGTCAGGGCCCGCAACGCGGCGCCGGATTTGGCCAGGGCCTTGGATGACGTCATTGCGGGGCTTCCGGTTGGCCCTGGGGTTGCCCCTGGGCCTGATCTGGGGACGGGGGACCGGCCTGCGGCGGCGGGGCCAAGGGCGTGGGGGTGGCGGTCAGCGCCTGCTGGGCCAGGGACTTCAGGCTGCCGGCCGTGCCGGAGTCGATCAGCGCGACGATTGCCTGGCTGCGCTGGCGCAGGCTGTCGGGGGTGTCCGACAACAGGCCCAGGGCCACCAGGTCGGCCTTGGCCTCCTTGGGCTGGCCGCCGGCGAGCTTGGCCAGGGCCAGGGCTTCGCGGGCCTGGCCGTGATAGGGCCGGTCCGGCTTGGTCAGCGGCGTCAGCCGG
>JAQGII010000389.1 GCA_028291305.1 Caulobacteraceae bacterium | reverse complement strand
TTCCAGAACGTCCGGATCATCGACCAGGGCCGTCAGTTCGAGGGTGTGTGCGGTCTTGCGGCTTTCGTACAGGCTCTGACCGTATCCCCAGGGGTCTTCCGTCCGGAAGAGCGCTTCCCATGCCAGCGCCTGCCCGGCGGCGCGGGGCGCGACGCCGACGCGATTGGTATCCGTCGCTGGAACCACGCTTTGTGCAGGAAAGCCCTCCGCTACGATCTTTGCTTCGTGGCGCAGGCCGTCCACGGCGCGCTCGTGATCGCAACCGGCGGCGGATCGCAGGGCCGGGCGCAAATGCGCGGTCAGCGCCGAGCGAAGGCCTGCGAAGGCGGCGGCCCGCAGGCGTTGGCGCGCCAGCCTCGGAATCGCTGGGGCGTTGCGCCACAGCCGCTTGGTCCCCAAGCCCCGCACCCTGGCCAACTCGCAAGCCGCACCGGCCCAGAACGCCGGCGAAGCCCACAGAAAGGTCTGCCCCAACGCTATCGAGAGGGAGAACCTTGGAGATTGAGCGATGATGGTGCGGGCGATCCATTGGCCGTTCACGGCGCCGAGCCTGGGCAGCGCGATAACGCCGAGCGCAAACGTCCTGAGCCTCAGCTGCAGAGCGTCCGAATGATGTTGTTCTTCGTCAGCCGCCCAGGATTTCGCCCTTTCCAACTGTAGATGCCCGGCCTGGGATTCGGCGTTGATCCGCGCCTTGGCGATACTCATCGCAAGGCTTCTCAACCGCGCCGAGTTTTCGGATGGGAAAAGCGCCTCCAATATAGCGCGAATCTTCGGCTCCCATTGGGACCAGTGCGGGCCGAGCTGGAGGGCAGGCCGACTGACCATATCGGCCATGCCAGTGACGATCAGTTCGCCTATCATGTCCGGGTCGAAGTCTATGGCCGGTCCGTCGGGTAATAGGCTGAGTATGGACAGGCCGTCTCCACCGCGCGCGATGTCTCTGGCGCACGACCAAAGAACAAAGAATACCTCATGGATCCTGAGCGCCTCAGATGGTCCGCCGTGTGCATAGGCGGGCAGCGGGTTGCCCACTCGTGGGTCTGGTCCGTGGCCCCTACGCATGACCTCCAGTGCGTCTACAGCGACCTGATGGACATTTTTCGAGAGGCTCGTGGGGCGGCTGCGATAGAAGGCGACTTTTGCCGAGGTCTGGACGAATTCCGCGCCTGACCTCGCCAACCTCTGCCACAAATCCCAATCTTCGCTGGTGCGCAGGCTCGGGTCGAACCCTCCAGCTTGCAGGACGCACGCGCTGCGCACCAGGACGCTATGGATCGGAATGCGACCCTGGCAGCAAAGAACCGAGAAAGGCTCCGCGAGGTCGACATCGGGATAGGGATGGCGATGGCCGGATTCAGATACGGCGACCGTTCGCCCGACAACGACGTCCGCCTTCGGGTGAGCAGCCGCTGCCCGCAAGAGCATCTCCATCGCGTTGGGCGCCAGCCAGTCGTCGCAATCCAGGAACAACAGCCACCCGGATGCCGCGTGGCTCAACCCCAGATTGCGTGCGGCGGCCGCGCCCAGGGCAGCCTGGCGCAGCGAGATGATGCTACGGTCGGCTTTGGCCCATTGTTCCGCCACGCGGCGCGAGCCGTCCGTCGAGCCATCGTCGACGATGATGGCCCGCCAACGACGAAACGTTTGCTTTTTTAGACTTCTCAATGACTTCGCCAACGTGGCGGCGCCGTTGCGACAAGGAATTATCACTGTGATGTTATCGGAAAGGTGCGTTCGCTCCGGCCCGCTGCTGGCCTGATTGCCGGCCCGAGGCCATTTTTGGTCGGGCTCCGCCGAGCGAAGGAAGACGTCCGACATGCCCACTCCCCGTCCGAGCGGGCCGCGGCCGCCCACCGTCGTTTGTCGGCCTGAATCGGACAGGCCGTTTGGCCTGGTTCGCGGGCTTAGCCGTTCCCTAGACTGTAACGCTGCAACGCCAACCGCCGGGGAAGGTTCATCGCTCGCTGCGTATCTAAAAGCATGATCCGACAGGGGTTTCCCGGCGCCCGGGGATCAAAATTTCGCGCCCGCCACGCCCGCGACTTCGCCCGCGGCCCAAGAGCAACTTCTCCGGGAGTTGGGCTTTGATAGCGAAGGTAGGCCAGCGGCTCACGCCGCCCCCATCGGCCGGTCCGACCTGCGTGGCCGCGCGTTCCTCGGATCGCGATTTAGCGCCGCCGCTGCCGGCGGCGGCTTCAGTATCGGCGCGGTCCTGGTGGCGACGCTCGCTACATCTCCGCCCGCACCTTGGCCCGCAGCACGTCGATGGGGGCCAGACCCTTGTCGGTCTTGAAGTGCCAGTAGGTCCAGCCGTTGCAGGCGGGGGCCGACTGTACCATGGCCCCGACCTTGTGGATCGAGCCGGTCAGGTCGCCGACCGCCAGGCTGCCGTCGGCGCGCACGCGGGCCATCCGCTCGCCCTTGGGGCAGAACAGCTGGTCGCCGGGACGTAGCAGGCCGGCCTCGACGATTTGGCCGAAGGGCACGCGCGGCTCCGAGCGCTTGGAGCCCATCACAGCCATGTCCTCCGCCGAGGCCGGGACGACCTGGCCGATGCGCCGGCGGGCGAACTCGATGTAGGTCTCCTCGCGCTCGATGCCGATGAACCGGCGGCCGAGCCGCTTGGCCGCCGCACCGGTGGTGCCGACGCCGAAGAAAGGGTCGAGGACCAGGTCGCCGGGCTTGGAGGAGGCCAGGATCAGGCGGTGCAGCAGGGCCTCGGGCTTCTGGGTGGGGTGGGCCTTCTTGCCCTCCTCGTTCTTGACCCGCTCGTCGCCGGTGCACAGGGGCAGGGACCAGTCCGAGCGCATCTGAAGGTCGTCGTTGGCCATCTTCATGGCGTCGTAGTTGAAGGTGTAGCGGCGCTGGCCGCGGCCCTTGGCGGCCCAGATCATCGTCTCGTGGGCGTTGGTGAAGCGGGTGCCCTTGAAGTTGGGCATGGGGTTGGTCTTGCGCCAGACGATGTCGTTGAGGATCCAGAAGCCCAGGTCCTGCAGGGTGGAGCCCACGCGGAAGATGTTGTGGTAGCTGCCGATCACCCACAGCGCCCCGTCGTCCTTCAGGATACGCCGGCATTCGGTCATCCAGGCCTTGGTGAAGGTGTCATAGGTCTC
>JAQGII010000381.1 GCA_028291305.1 Caulobacteraceae bacterium | reverse complement strand
CGCTCGATCCCGGCCAGGGCCAGGGCCAGGGCGTTGTCGGCCATGGCCACGGCCGGCGTGTCGGCCAGCAGGGCGCCGCCGACCTCCTCGAACAGGCGAACGCGGGCGCGGCAGACCGGGCACCGTTCCAGGTGCGCCGACACGGTCAGGCCCGGACCGTCGGCCAGGGCGCCGGAGGCATAGCCCGCCAGCACCACTTCGGTGGGGTGATGGCGCGGGCTCACAGCAGTTCTTCCAGCTGGGCGCGCAACCGGACCATGGCCAGCCGCAGGCGGGA
Source organism: Caulobacteraceae bacterium (assembly GCA_028291305.1). Classification (GTDB taxonomy): domain Bacteria; phylum Pseudomonadota; class Alphaproteobacteria; order Caulobacterales; family Caulobacteraceae; genus BOG-938. The sequence goes on along the minus strand of JAQGII010000381.1, from coordinate 2,408 downwards.
TTTAACGGTGCCCAGGGGCACGCCGAGGTCCTGCGAGATCTCCGCGTGGGCCCTGTCGCGGAAGAAAGACAGCTCGACCACTTCGGCCTGCTGCCTGGGCAGCGTCTGCAGGGCCAGGCGCAGTCGCCGCTCGCGTTCGATGGCCGACAGGGCGTCGTCCGGGCGGACGTCCTCGGCAGGCGCCAGCTGCGGCTCGTCGATCAGGTCTTCGGGATGGCGTTCGCGGCGCAGGGCGTCGATGCGCAGGTTGCGGGCGATGGTGAAGATCCAGGTCGAGGCGCTGGCCCGCGACGGATCGAAATAGGCGGCTTTGCGCCAGACGGTCAGCAGGGTTTCCTGGACCAGCTCCTCGGCCAACTCCGGCTGTGCCCCGAGCTTCAGAAGATAACCCTTCACCCTGGGGGCGAAGTGGTCGAACAGCAGGGCGAAGGTCTCGCGGCTGCGGTCGGCGGCGATGGCCGCGATCCACGCGGACCGATCGGCCTGATCCTCGGACCGGAGCTCGACCAGCGTCTTCATCGGGCCGGTCCACGGGGCCGTCGACGGCGGCGCGGCCCGACACGAGGACGGGGACCGGGCCGGGACGCCATCCGCCCCACCCCTGCTGATCGCTTCGACGACGCCATACATACTCCTGGTACGCCGCGGCGGCGGCGCCGGATCACCGGCGTGGGCGGCGCCGCCCCAAGTGATCCACCTTTACGCCGCCTGGTACACTATCAGTTCCCAAAATCGCGGAGTCCGCAAAATCGGGAAGCCGCAACCCCCGCGCCACCATAGGTTGCGGCCGACCGAACGACATGGATCGCACGCCGACGCGTTCGTCTGATTGCTGCGGCGCTACACAGGGGGATGAGGAGGCCCTAATGCGGGCCGAGGAAGCCCGTCGAGCCGTCCGCCCGGACCGGGTTGCGCTGGTTCTCCTCGCAGACGTATTCCGCCATCTGCCAGTCGGGGTGGCGCTCGTAGGTGCGCACGACCGACCAGGGCCGGGTCAGCGCCTTGGGGTCCTCCACCAGGATGCGGTCCTCGATGGAGCCGGCGCCGACGCGGCGGATGCGCTCGACCACGTGCATGGCGTCCGAATGGGGCGCGCCGGACACGTCGAACACGGTGTCGCCGCGCAGGCCCACGGTGTCGACCACCAGGGTGTCCCCCTCCCAATGGCCGATCGAATGGCCGTTGTAGGTCGGGTCGAGGTCGCCCGGATGCGGACGGCCGTCGGTGAAGATGCGGCGGGTCTGGCCGAAGGCCTCGAACAGGATGGTCACCTGGCCGGGCTGGACGATGAACTCCAGCGGATAGGGCGTGCCCATGATGCGGGGGAAGCCCGGCGGCAGGCAGGCGGCGGTGGGATCGGACCCCGCGCCGGCCTGGGTCCGGGCCAGGGTCGCCGCATAGCGCGCCTCGTAGTCGGGCCGGTAGGGCGGATACATGCGCATGTAGGAGGCCTCGAACAGGGCCAGCGGATTGGGACCGGCCTGGCGCTGGGCCGCGGCCAGGGACGACGGGTCGAACAGGTTGCGCTCGCGCGGATTCCACACCCCGCTCCAGTCGGGCAACGCCGCCGCCGGGGGCTTGGCCGCCTTCGACTGGGCCGAGACGGAGGCCGTGGTCGCGGCCAGGGCCAGGCAGGCGCCGGCGCAGAGGCGGGCGGCCAGGGACGTTTTGATGCGAACCGACATGGTCATCGTTCCTCCGCCGGGCAGCGCGCCTTCGCGCGGCCTGCTTTCCCTCACGGGGCTCCCGGCCTGCGGAATAGAAGCGTCGCGCGCCCTTACCGCAATGCTCGCTGCGGAATGGCGTCCATTCCGGATAGGAATGGCGCGCCGTGACGGTAACCAAGCGCGTCGCCCGGTGCTATGATCCCGCCTGGACCACACGGAGAAGAGCGATGAGCATTTGGGCCTTTCCCCTCAGGGCCGTCGCGGTGACCGCGCTGGTCGCGGTGGGCGCCTGCGCCGTCACCGGCTCGCAGGGCGTGGTCCGGCCGGCCGCGGCCGACAGCGGCCGCAGCTGTTTCCGCGCCGCCGACGTCGATAGCTGGGCCGCCGTGGACCGCACCACCCTCAACCTGCGCGTGGGCGTGCGCGACTACTACCAGGTCAAGCTGCTGGCGCCCTGCGGCGACATCGACTTCAGCCAGAGGATCGGCCTGCGCTCGCGCGGGACGGACTTCATCTGCAGCGGCCTGGACGCCGAGATCATCGCCCCGACCCCGATCGGCCCGCAGACCTGCCCGGCCACCTCGGTGCGCAAGCTGACAGCGGACGAGGTCAAGGCGCTGCCGGGACGGCAGAAGCCTTAGTCGTCATGCCACTCCCGCCCGTCGCGCTCGATCAGGGCGAACGCGCCGGCCGGGCCCCAGGAGCCGGCGGCGTAGGGTTTGGGCGTGAGGCCTGAGCGGC
>JAQGII010000375.1 GCA_028291305.1 Caulobacteraceae bacterium | reverse complement strand
GCCAAGCTCCCCACGGCGTCTAGCAAGCCACGGCCAATGGGGGCCGCCAGCGGCCCGCGACGTCTACTGCAGGAGACGGAACGGCCGGCGCCTATCGGCCGAAGCCTCCCACCAAGTAAGCACCACGCCATCGCATCAAGCGCATGGCAACGTGGGGACGCATACCGCCCGGCGAAGCATTCATCCCCACTTACATAGATATAGAGAAACCGAAAACATGAATTCGCATCCTTATCACTTGGGAGGCGTTGTTCCAATAAGCTAACGACGGCCATTTACGCTTCTGACCTTCGGCCGATTAAGATTTTGGAGACTGGCATGCGCGCAATCCTTTTAGCCTCAGCGACGGCGGCGACCATCCTCACGGGCTTTGGATCGGGCGGCCCGGCGCTCGCCCAACGGGGTTCCCGCTCGACGCCCGCCCCGGGACCGGAGTCTTCCCAGGGGTCGGGCCAGGCGGCGGGCTCGTTCCAGCAGTCCTGCCGCAATACCCAGACCGCCGGCGGCGTGCTGACGGCTGAGTGCGCCGACTCCAATGGGCGCTTCCACGTCAGCAGCATTCCGTTCGCACAATGCCGCGGCGATATCGGCAACAACAACGGCATGCTGGCCTGCAACGGCGCTTCGGCAACGGGGGGCTCTCTCGTCGCCACGGACAACAACGGCGACAGGCGCAACAACAATAACGACCGCAACAACGGTAACGATGCCCTCGCCGCCGGCGCCGCCGGCGCGGTCGCCGGCGCGCTTCTGGGCAATGCCTTCGGCAACCGGAACAACAACGGCGGGTCCCCGCCGGCGCTCTATGCCCCAGGATACGCCTACCCCGCCTACGGCGACCCGCGTTACGGCGATCCCCGGTATGATCCGCGTTTCGGTCAGGGCGGCTACGCCGAGGGCCGGCCCGCCGGCCAGTGGATGCCGATCGCCCAGCGCGCCCAATGGCTGGACAGGCGGATCGACCGGGGACTCCAGGAAGGATCCCTCGACCGCGGCGAAGCGCGCGGGCTGCGCCAGGAGCTCTACAGTCTGGAAGAGCGAGAAAGCCGCTACCGCCGCCAGGGCATGCAGCGGTGGATGATGAGCGACCTGGACCGCCGCTTCGACGACCTGGCCGCGCGGATTAGATATGAGCGGAACGACGGCGACCGCCCGCGATACGGGGATGGCCGCGACGGCCGGTATTAGACGCGGCAGCCGAACCCCTTCCGCCGATGATCGGTGCGGGACCGCCTGCAGGCGGGGCCCGCACGACTTCGCCAAAACCGGCAACTCAGCCGACCACAACCTGGTCGTCATTCCCGCGCACTCGGAGTGAGGCGGGAACGGCAAAAGGCCCCCACGGTGCGTGGGGGCCAGTCGGAAGGTTGGCTTTATGCCGCGAACGATCGCTCAAGCGGCGGTGCGTCGATCGGCAGGGCTGTCACCCGGGTTTGAGGGGTCTGGGCGGAGTGAGGATCTGCCCCGCGGCCGGTGTCCGGTTCAGCCCGCTTTGACGAAGCATTGCGATTTTCATAGCAGCCCTCCTTGTGGCGAAGCCTGTTATTTTCAACCCCGACGGCGGCTTGCAGTTCCCGCGACGCCGGGCCGCCGGATATGGCTGCGCGACGGCATGTTCATCCAAGGCCGAGACCCGTCGCGGCGCGCCTTTTGAACCTGGGCAACGTTCGCTGAAGGGATGGCGCCATGTTGCGCAGGGGGACCAAGGCTATCGCGGCGATCAGGCCGAAGATGGGCGCGGAGCCAACGTAGGCCACGCTGGCCACGACATAGGCGGGCCAGCGCCGATCCTGCGTTCGATTGAGATAGGTCGCGAACGCGGGCGCCAGCAGGGCCAGCTCATAGTTCATGGCGTAGGGCGAAATGAGCAAAGCTCCGCCCAACAGGACGAGCGAGCGATCGGCCAATGACGCGTTTCGGCGGAAGGTCAGCCAAACGCCGACCACCACCGGAGGGATCAGCAGGAAAGCCCAGGCTCCATTCCACCCCCTCGCGGCCAGGGCCGCATAGGGGCTGACCATATTGGCCACCAGGGCGGAATTGGCGAAGAGGAGGGGCCAAAGCCGGTGGAGGGCTGCAAACCAGTCGAGCCAGGGCTGCAGACCCCATATGGCAACCGAAAAGCCAACCAGCAGGAGGCCCGTAGCCGCCGTGGCGAAGATGGTGCTCCAGCGACGTTCGGCCATGAGGGCGATGGGCAGCAGCACGAGTAACTGGGGCTTGACCGACGCGGCGACGCCAAACAGGATTCCGGCCAGGACGCCCCGCTCACGGAAGGTCAAGCCGGCGAGCACCAAGCCGCCGACGAGAAAGGTGACCTGGCCGCAATAGGCGGCAAACACCACCGGTGGCATCAGGATGAACCACCAAGGCGCCTTGGCTTTGAGGCCGACGGCGAGGAACAGGGCCCCGGTCAGGCCGACCCAGAGGCCATAGCCAAGCCAATAGGGAGGCAGGGCGAACGGGATGAATATGGCCAAGGCCGACGGGGGATTGACGTACGGTCGCACAGCGCCCGGCCCGAGGGGCCAACCCTGCAAGGCGGTGATGTAGTCGAAGTCGTAAAGCCGCGGGATCGCATCGACCGCCGCCTTCGCGCCCGCCCAGAAGCAGGAGAAATCCGTGCCGGCAACCTGCCGCTTCAGAAGTTGGACGACGGTGGCGCTGACCGCCGCGAAGGCGGCCACCAGACCCCACAGCGCCTGGCGCCTGAACCTTCGACGCGCGTCCGCAGAACGCGCGGGCTCCGCCAAGGCGTCGCCAAGTCCGCCATTCGCACCCCTCGGACCAGAAGCTTGGTTCGCGCGCTGGCGATCCGACCTGGCCGCAGCGGCCCCAATCATGACTGCGCTCCCTCAAGCGAGCTCTCTCCGAGGGAATTCTATCGAAACGGACTTCGCGAACTCTTAATCCCGGGCCGAGCGACCCCGCCTTCAGCAGATCCCCCTTGGACAGGCCGCCGATGAGCTCGGACCGCCGGACCATCTATTGGCCGATCATGCCGGGCTCTCCGTGAGAAGTTCGACAGCCTCACAGAACGGCAGCAACAGGATCACGGCGCCCTGTGCGTCCGCGACCTCGATGCGGCCCCGCAGGTCGATCCGCCCCGCCTTCACGTCATCGCTGAGGATCGAGCGGACGCCGGCCACCGCCTCCGCCCGCGCCCGATCCAGGTTCGCCAGTTCGCTGCCTTCTTCGTCCTCGACGAAACCCAGGGAGCCCGGCAGATAAAGATGCAGGTAGTAGCGCGGCATGCGGCTTTTGCTTGGTCCGGAATTGGGGCGGTCTTCACCCAACTCGGACTCGGGGCAGGCGTTCCAAGGGAAACCTCACCGAGATCGTGACCCGTTCGCCCGGGCCGGCGACTGAACGACGGGCTATCTGGTCAGCGGTCGCGGGTCGAGGCGGTCCCAGTCGCTCGTCGCGCCGGCCAGCGCCCGCATCATGCGGTGGAACACGAACCGCGCCTGGCTCTCGATCTGTTCGGTCGGATACTGGTCGATGTTGACGGAGATCGGCACGACAAAGCTGTTCGGATGGTCGGCCGGCAAGACCCTGAAGGTGACGGTCTCATAGGTCCCAAGATCGCCGTGAACGTCGGGGGCCTCCACTTCGAGGGACACCAGGGTGATTTCCTCGCACCGCATGCCGTTTTCTCCAGCTTCGCTTTTCCTGCAATCCCGGAACAAGCTACCGGTTCCCGCCGCAGGGGAAAGGCGGTTCCCGCCGCAGGGGAAAAGCCGGAAAAAAAAGCGCGACGCCTCGTCGCACCCCCTCCGACCCCCTCGGAGACTTGCCGCAAGGCGCTGGGCGCTGCAGGCGCAAGGCCGCCGCCACGGGGTGGGATATCCGGCTGGAGACTCAAGCTCTCAAGAACAATACGCCAGTCTCTTAAGTATAAAATTTATGTCGGGGCGATATAATTTCCCCGCCCCGCTTGTTTATTTTACCGAACCTTTTCCGCAGTACCTTTTGCATTGTTCTGTACATAAATGTATTTTCCTTGGTATTTTCCCATA
>JAQGII010000374.1 GCA_028291305.1 Caulobacteraceae bacterium | reverse complement strand
CCGCCTCAAGCTTTTCCGCCTCGATCTGGGCGGCGCGCTGTTCGACCAGTTCGACGATGTGGTCGACCATGTGGTCGTTGTCGAGCTTATGGTCGGGCTTGCCGGCCATGTAGACCATGCCCGCGCCCTTGCCGCCGCCGGTGAAGCCGAGGTCGGTCAACAGCGCCTCGCCCGGGCCGTTGACCACGCAGCCGATCACCGACAGGCTGAGCGGGGTGGCGATGTGGGCCAGCCGCTCTTCCAGCGCCTCCACCGTCTTGATCACGTTGAAGCCCTGCCGGGCGCACGACGGGCAGGCGATGATGTTGACGCCGCGGTGGCGCAGGCCGAGCGACTTGAGCAGGTCGAAGCCGACCTTGATCTCCTCGACCGGGTCGGCGGCCAGCGACACGCGGATGGTGTCGCCGATGCCGGCCCACAGCAGGCTGCCCATGCCGATCGCCGACTTGACCGTGCCGGTGCGCAGCGCGCCGGCCTCGGTGATGCCCAGGTGCAGCGGGCAGTCGATGGCTTCGGACAGCTGGTGGTAGGCGGCCACGGTCATGAAGATGTCCGAGGCCTTCACCGAGATCTTGAACTCGTGGAAGTCGTGGTCCTGCAGGATGCGGGCGTGGCTGAGCGCGCTCTCCACCATCGCGTCGGGACACGGCTCGCCGTACTTCTCCAGCAGGTCGCGCTCCAGCGAGCCGGCGTTGACGCCGATGCGCATCGAGCAGCCGTAGTCGCGCGCCGCGTTGATCACATCCTTGACCCGCTGGGCCGAGCCGATGTTGCCGGGGTTGATGCGCAGGCAGGCCGCGCCCGCCTTGGCCGCCTCGATGCCGCGCTGGTAGTGGAAGTGGATGTCGGCCACCAGCGGCACATTGACCGCCTTGGCGATCACGGCGAAGGCCTCGGTCGACTCCTGGTCGGGGCAGGACACCCGCACGATGTCGGCCCCCGCCTCCTCCAGCTGGCGGATCTGGGCGATGGTCGCCTCGGCGTCCGCCGTCAGGGTGTTGGTCATCGACTGCACCGTGATCGGCGCGTCGCCGCCCACCTCGACGCTGCCCACGCGGATCTTGCGGGACGGGCGGCGCTGGATCATGCGCCAGGGGCGGACGTGGGTATGGTCTTGCATGGCCGCGGGAAGCCCTGATGGAACTGCGGTCTATATAGGCCGGGCCGGAGGATTTGTCCTCAGCCGAGCCATGGCGTTCAGGCCTGGGGCGTCGGGGCGGTCTTGGCCGTGAGCTTGCCGATCGGCGTCTGCGCCGCCAGCAGCGGGCCCTGGGCCTGGCCGTTCATCAGCACGTTGAACGCCTGCGGGTCGGACACGTCGATGGTCAGGCCCTGGACGCCGGCCGGCGCGCGGTAGGATTCCCCGGCGGAAAGCTGGCGGGCGAAATAGATGGAGCCGTCGGCGCCGCGGATCACCAGGGACGCGCCCTTGATCGCCTGCAGGGTCACCACCGCCTGGTTGGCCGGTGCGCCATAGACGGCGGCGCGGGGATTCAGGGCGGCCTTGACGGCGGGGGCCGTAGGGACCGACTTGCCGTCGGGCCCCTTGGTCATGCCGGGCGTGACGTAGGGCGTGGGCACATCTGAATCGGCCGGCGCGGGCTGCGCGGAGGCCAGGGCGACCGGACCCTTGGCCGCCAGGGGCGCGGGCGGCGGGGCGTTGGTCACCGGCACGGGCGGGGTCGGGCCGCCGTCACGGGCCACGGCGTGCTGGGCCAGGTTCCAGATGACCACGGCGGTGACCACCACGGCGCCGGCGCCGGCCAGCCACGACAGGCGCGGATCGCGCTCCTTGCGCACGCCCACCGGCGCCTTCAGCGCCTCCTCGGGGCTCGGCGCATCTTCCCTGAACTTGGCGACGGCGATTTCGGAATTGACGCCCAGGGTCTGGGCAAAGGCGCGCACATAGCCGATGGCGAAGGGGCGCGACGGCAGGGCCTCGATGTTCATCTCTTCCAGCGCCTGCAGATAGGCGCGGCGGATGCAGGTGGTCTGGGCGATGGCTTCCAGGGACAAGCCCTGCGCCTCGCGCAGCGCCCTCAGCGCTTGCCCGATATTGGCCCCCGCGTTCAGCAGGGAGTCGAGATCTTGCCTCACCCCCCTATGCCCGCCTTGGGCGACCATGGTGGAATCGGCGCCCGCGCCGAGATCCCGTGGCATGGCTCCGTATACCCTCGCAGAAAACCGCAAACCCGCCCCCCTGGGCGACGCCCTACCTAGTTAGCACGGTCAGTGTTAACCAGGAGTTTTGGATATCAACCTATCTAGCGGTTTTCAATCGACTAAACTGCGACATAGAGCTTGCGCGCCAGAGTCTCGATCTCGCTGCGCACCGAGCCTGACGATCCCTTGAGCAGATTGACCACCCCGCGACGCGCCGCCTCGCGGTCGCAGGACAGCACCATGCGCTTCACCGGCCCCACGCCGGAGGGCGGCATGGACAGGCGATCGAAGCCCAGGGCCACCAGGGCGAAGGCCTCCAGGGGCCGTCCCGCCATCTCGCCGCAGACCGACACCGGGGTGCCCGTTTCGGTGCAGGCGTCCTGGATGGTCTTCATCACCCGCAGCATGGGGGGCGACAAGAAGTCGTAACGGTCGCTGACCCGCGGATTGCCCCGGTCGGCGGCGTACAGGTACTGCATCAGGTCGTTGGTGCCGACCGAGACGAAGTCGGTCATCGGCAGCAGCGCGTCCAGGTGCCAGAGCAGCGACGGCGCCTCGATCATCGCCCCCACGCGCAGCAGCGACGGGGCCGGTCGCCCGCGCTTCTTGGCCCAGGCCACCTCGTGGTCCACCAGCGCCCGCGCGGTGCGGAATTCCTCGACGTTGGCCACCAGTGGGAACATGACCCGCAGCTCCTTGCCCCGCGCCGCCGAGATCAGGGCGCGCAGCTGCAGGCGCAGCAGGGCCGGCCGGTCCAGGCCCAGGCGCACCGCCCGCCAGCCCAGGGCCGGATTGTCCTCCCGCTCGGCCTCCAGGTAGGGCAGCACCTTGTCGCCGCCCAGGTCCAGGGTGCGGAAGGTGACGGGCAGGTCCCCCGCCCCCTCCAGGATCTTCTCGTACAACGCGGTCTGCGCCTCCAGGCGCGGCAGCTCCTCGGCCACCATGAACTGGAACTCGGTGCGGAACAGGCCGATGCCCTCGGCGCCGGTCTCGTGCAGGATGTCCAGGTCCACCGCCAGGCCGGCGTTCATCAGCAGGCTGATCTTGGCCCCGTCGCGGGTGAAGGCCGGGGTGTCGCGCAGGCGGGCGAACTCGGCGCGCCGCTGGGCCCGCACCGCCATCCGCGCCTGGATGGCCTCGATCACATCCGGACGCGGCCGCAGGTAGGCCTCGCCGCTTTCCGCGTCGACGATCACCGGGTCGCCCTGCGAGACCCGGTCGCGCAGGCCCTGCAGGCGGCCCACGCAGGGGATTTCCAGGGCCCGGGCGACGATGGCCGCGTGGCTGGCGCTGGACCCCTCCTCGAGGAGCAGGCCGCGCAGCTTGGACCTGTCGTACTCCAGCAGGTCGGCGGGGCCCAGGTTCCGGGCGATCAGGATGGCGTTTTCCGGCAGCTTGCGCGCCGCGCTGACGTCTCCGGACAGGTGGCGCAGCAGCCGGTCGTTGAGGTCTTCCAGGTCGTGCAGCCGCTCGCGCAGATAGGGGTCGCGCGCCTGGCCCATCCGCGCCCGGTGTTCGGAGCGCACCCGCTCCACCGCCGCCTCGGCGGTCAGGCCCGAGCGCACCGCCTCTTCCAGCGACCGGTTCCAGCCGCGGTCATGGGCGAACATCCGGTAGGTTTCGAGCACCTCGAACGACGGGCCGACGATGCCGTGCTGGCCGTCCAGCATGGTGTCGAGCTGGCTCTGCAGGGCCTCGATGGCGGTCTTCAGCCGCTCTTCCTCGCGCACCACGTCGTCGGACAGCAGCTGCTCGGCGACGACCGGCGCCTCGTGCAGCACCACCACGCCGTAGGCCAGGCCTTCGGCGAACTTCACGCCCTTCAGCCGCTCCGGCTTGTGCGGCGCCAGCTCGACGTCCTTCAGCGCGTCCTGGCCGACCAGTTCGCCGCCGGCGACCATCTCGGACAGCACCATGGCGATGATCTGGAGGTCCTCGACCTCCTCTTCGCTGTAGACGCGGGTGGTGCGGTTCTGCACGACCAGCACCCCGATGGTCCGCCCGCCGCGCAGCACCGGCACGCCGAGGAAGGCGTGGTACGGGTCTTCGCCCGTTTCCGGACGGTAGGAGAAGGATGGGTGGTCCGGGGCGTCCGACAGGTTGAGCGGCCGGCCCAGGCGCATGATCTCGCCGACCAGGCCCTCGCCGGGCTTCAGCCGGGTGTTGTGGACGGCGGTGGGGTTCAGGCCTTCGGTGGCGAACAGTTCGAGGTCGTTGTTGGCGCGCCGCAGGTAGAGCGAACACACCTCCGCGACCATCGACAGGGCGATGATGCGGACGACCATGTCCAGCCGCCCCTGCGCCGGTCCGCCACCGGCCAGGGCTTCGCGAATCTGGCGCAGCAAACTGCGCGGTCCGCGCACGGCCAAGCCCGTGATCGCCATCGACTCTCCCTTGTTGTCTTCGTTCTACCCCGCGCATACGTCCGGCGGGAGTGCGTAGCTGCAGAATTCCGGTCCGGTGCGCAAGACGATCGCGCGGAGCCGCGCCGCGGGCATCCTGCCGACGGGATGTCGCCACGGGATTTCAGCCGTCGAGCCTTCCGTCACAAGAGCGGGGACCGCGCATTGACTCATCGTAAGTTATTACTTACGGTAAGTTATGGCTTACACTAATGCCGCCTTCGCCGCCCTGGCGGATCCCACCCGCCGCACGGTCTTCGAGCGGCTGGCGTCCGGCCCCCTGCCGGTCGGCGAGATCGCCAGGGGACTGCCCGTCAGCCGGCCCGCGGTATCGCAGCATCTGAAGGCGCTCAAAGGCGCCGGCCTGGTCACCGACCGGGCCGAGGGGACCCGCCGCGTCTACGCCATCGATCCCCGCGGCCTCGGCGCCATGCGCGCCTGGCTCGACCAGTTCTGGGACGGAGCCCTCAGCGCCTTCAGGGCCGAGGTCGAACAGGAGCACAAGCATGACGATTGAGATCAAACCCGCTCCGGTCCGCCGGCAGATCACCGTCGAAGCGACGCCGGACCGCGCCTTCACGGTGTTCACGCGCGACTTCGGCCGCTGGTGGCCCAAGGACAAGTCCATCTGCGGCGGCCAGCAGAAGGCCGCGGTGCTTGAGCCGCGCCAAGGCGGGCGCTGGTACGAGATCGCCGAAGACGGGGCCGAGCAGGACTGGGGCGAGGTTCTGGCCTGGGAGCCCCCTTCCCGCCTGCTGCTGGCCTGGCGCATCGGCGCGGACTTCCAGTTCGACCCCGACCTGCTGACCGAGGTGGAGGTCCGCTTCATCGCGGTCGGCGACGGCGCCACGCGGGTGGAGCTGGAGCACCGCCTCCTGGAGAACTGGGGCGAGCGGGCGGAACAGGCGCGCGAAGCCGTCGATTCGATCCGCGGCTGGCCGGACATCCTGGCCGCCTTCGCCGCCGCGGTCGCGGCCTGAGCAATCCAAGGGAAATTTCCATGAGCGAATTCGTCGTCCACGGCATCATCGGCAGCCCCTATGTGCGCGCCGTGCTGCTCGGTCTGGAAGAGAAGGGGCGAAGCTATCGGCTGGCGCCCCTGCCCCCCGGCGGCCACCGCGCCGCCGAGCACCTGGCCCGCCATCCGTTCGGCCGGGTCCCGGCGGTCGAACACGGCGACTTCCGCCTCTACGAGACCCAGGCCGTGCTGCGCTACCTTGAGCGGCTGTTCCCGCAGCCCGCGCTGATCCCCGAAGATCCGCGGGCGGCGGCGCGGATGGACCAGCTGATGGGCATCAACGACTGGTACCTGATGCCCCAGATCAGCGCGCCGATCGTCTTCCCGCTGGTGGTCGCGCCCCGCCTCGGCCTGCCCTCCGACGAGTCCCGCATCGCCGAATGCCTGCCCAGGGCCGAGGTCTGCATCGGCGAGATCGCCCGGCTGCTCGGCGATCAGGCCTTCGCGGCCGGCGCCGACCTGTCGCTGGCCGACCTGATGCTGGCGCCGCAGCTGTCGATGCTGGCGGAGTGCGCCCAGGGCCGCGCCCTCATGGCTCCTCACCCGGCCCTGTCGGCCTGGCTGGAGCGGATGCAGGACCGCCGGAGCATGCGCGACACCACATGGGACCGGCTGCTGGAACGGCAGCAGGCCGCCTAGAGCGGTTGCCGCCCCAGACGCCCTCACCCTACGATTAGAGTTTGTCCAGGCCGTAGGCGGCGTGCAGGGCGCGCACCGCCAGCTCGGTGTAGGCCGCGTCGATCAGCACGCTGATCTTGATCTCGGAGGTCGAGATCACCTGGATGTTGACGCCCTTTTCAGCGAGCGCGCCGAACATGGTCTTGGCCACGCCGGCATGGCTGCGCATGCCCACGCCGATCACCGACACCTTGGCCACGTCCTCGTTGACCGTGGCGTCCTCGAAGCCGATCTCGGCCTTCACCGCGTTGACGATCTCCATCGCCCGGCCCGCGTCGCGCTTGCCGACGGTGAATTCCATGTTGGCGATGTCGGAGGTCCGCGCCCGCGACTGGACGATCATGTCCACGTTGACGTTGGCGTCGGCCAGCCGGCTGAAGATGGTCGAGGACACGCCGGGATGATCCGGCAGGCCCAACAAGGTGATCTTGGCTTCGTCGCGGCTATAGGCCACGCCGCTCACGATCCGCTTTTCCACGATCTCCTCCTCGTCGCAGACGATAGTGCCCTGCCCCGGCGCTTCGCCCGGCTCAACAAAACTCGATAGTACGCGCACCGGCACCCGCTGGGCCATGGCCAGTTCGACCGACCGGGTCTGCAGCACCTTGGCCCCCAGGGAAGCCATTTCCAGCATCTCCTCGTAGGAGATCCTGGCCAGCTTGCGGGCCTTCTGTTCGATGCGCGGGTCGGTGGTGTAGACCCCGTCCACGTCCGTATAGATGTCGCAGGAGCCGCCCACCGCCGCGGCGATGGCCACCGCGCTGGTGTCCGAACCGCCCCGGCCCAGCGTGGCGATGCGGCCCTCGCGGGTGACGCCCTGGAAGCCGGCGATCACGGCGATCTCGCCCTTGTCGAAGGCGGCCAGCAGGTTGTCGGCGGGGATGTCGTCGATGCGCGCGCGGCCGTGGGCCTCGTCGGTGATGATCGGCACCTGCCAGCCCATCCACGAACGGGCGTCATGGCCCATGTTGCGCAGGGTCATGGCCAGCAGGCCGGCGGTCACCTGTTCGCCCGAGGCGACCACGGCGTCGTATTCGGCGTCGGATTCCGCCAGGCCCTCGGCGGCGCGTCCGGCGCCGTCGGTCCAGGCCACCAGTTCGTTGGTCTTGCCCGACATGGCCGAGACCACCACCGCCACCTGCTTGCCGGCGGCGACTTCCGCAGCGACCAGGCGCGCCACGCGCCGGATCCGCTCCAGATCCGCGACCGAGGTGCCGCCGAACTTCATCACCAGCCGAGACACGCTCGCGCTCCCCCTCGTTTTACTTGCCAGACCGGGCCCGGGCGGCCATCCAGATCGAAGGGCGCCCTTCTAGCGGCGCCGAGGCTTGGCTGCAATGCGTACCGGACCGCCGATCATGGACACCGCCCCCCACAGCAGTATCGACCCCGCCGAGGTGGCGCGATTCTCGGCCATGGCGGCGGAGTGGTGGGACCCCGCCGGCAAGTTCAAGCCGCTGCACCTGTTCAACCCGGTGAGGCTCGGCTTCATCAGGGACGAGGCCGCGCGCCGGTTCGGCCGCGACGTCACCCAGCGCCGCCCGTTCGAGGGCCTGCGCCTGCTGGACATCGGCTGCGGCGGCGGCCTGTTGTGCGAGCCGATGGCGCGGCTCGGGTTCGAGGTCACCGGCGTCGACGCCTCCGAGCGCAACATCGGCGTGGCGCGCGCCCATGCCGAGGCGCAGGGGCTCAAGATCGACTACCGCGCCGACACCGCCGAAGCCCTGCTGGCCTCGGGCGAGGCGCCGTTCGACGTGGTCCTCAACATGGAGGTGATCGAGCACGTCGCCGATCCGGCGCGCTTCCTGCGCGACTGCGTGGCGCTGGTGGCGCCCGCCGGCTTCATGATCGTCGCCACCCTCAACCGCACGCCCAAGGCCCTGGCCCTGGCGGTGGTGGGCGCCGAATACGTCATGCGCTGGCTGCCGCCCGGCACCCATGACTGGAAGAAATTCATCAAGCCGCACGAGATCCTGGCGTTCCTGGCCGGGGAGCCGGTGTCGATCGCCGGACCGTTCGGCGTCTCCTACGACCTGCTGTCGCGCACCTGGTCGCGCTCGGGCGACACCGACGTCAACTACATGATGACCGTGGACAAGGCCGCCGCGAGCGGCGCGCACGTCTGATCTGCGCCTGCGCGGCCAGGCCCGGTCGTCACCAATCCCCCGGCCCGCAATCGCGCAGCCTGGGACTGGCGCCGAGGCCGCGGATGCTGCCCGAAGAGTCCGCCGACGAACCCGGGATCGACCCGGCCCTGGCGCTGCTGCGGCAGGCGACCGAGCGGTCGTACTCCGCCTGTTTGGCCGCCGGGATGTTGGGGCCCATCGCCTGGGCGGTCTTGGCCTCGTCGGCCAGCCGGCGCAGGCACTCGGCCCGCTCCTCGGGCGTCAGGTGATAGGTGTCCGGGCTGACGCAGCCGAGCCGCATGCGCAGGCCGGTGCGCACGCCGTGGTCGTCGAACCCGACGATGCGCCCCTCGAAGGGCTTCGCCGCGCCCCCCGCCGGGGCGCCGGGCGGTGACGCGGAGCCGGCGCCGCCGGGGAGGGGAACGGCCGGGACGGCCGGGACGGTGGTCCGCAGAGGGCTCGACGGGCGGTCCGGCGGCCTGATCTCGACCGGCGCCTGCACCACCCGCTCGTTGGTCAGGACCGACAGGGGCGCGGAGGTCTG